>CACZHN010000214.1 GCA_902780985.1 uncultured Lachnospiraceae bacterium
ATCCCGACTATTACAAAGCAATCAGCCGACTCCTGGATGACGGAATCCATTTCTGCGTTTCCAGCGGCAGACAGTATGCCAGCCAGTGCCGGCTGTTTGCACCATTTAAAGACCGGATCTTTAACATCACAGAAAACGGAGCCAGAGTCCTTTACGGCCAGAAAGAATTATTCTGTTCGGTCATGACCAAAAAAGAATCCGAAGACCTGGTTCGGGACACCAGAAAACTGGGACCTGATGGCGAGCGGTACCGATAACAACTACGGTCTTACACCCGTAGGCTATAACGCTTTCGAACGCTACGTCCTGGAGTTTACGACACCAAGAGTCATTGATGTTGCAGGTACTTACTGCCTTAATCCCTTTATCATATCCAACGAGTGCTATATCCTTCACACTGGTACTCAAAACGAGGACTTCTATATAGAGAACCGTCAGCAGCAGGGATGGGATGAGGAAATGCCGGGCAGTGGCATTCTTATCTTCCATATTGACTTTTATAATTCTGTATACGTCTGCAAATCCAAAGTGGGTATCTACTCTTTCTCCGTCTTTGGATGCAGCGGCTATCTTAAAGTCTTTCATATCAATTACCTATCTGACGTGCGACCTCTCCTAGTGATCTGCGTGTGTTGTATTTGTTATCATGCCGTCTGCGAAGAGTCCGCTGTATATGTCTTCAATAAGTGTGAGTCCGCCGTTATATCCCACATAACTCTTATTCAGAATAACTCTGTCCGTAACAGGAAGTGACAGTCTCACAAGTATGCTTTCGTTCTTGGATGTAACCAGTTCCTTATCCCAGCTGCTTCCCAGAACTACAGAACGAACTCCGCTCTCTGTAAGCTTTGCCTCGATATCATTCTGGATTACCTTGTTATCTCCCTCGAAGACTATATTTCCGTCATACCTTTCATCAATTTCTTTAAGTAAAGACTCTACGGCTTCCTTATTCTTTGAATCCGGATTATCTATCTCATAGAAGCCCTTCGGTGTGAAGCCCAGCTCCTCAATAAGGAACTTGCTTGCTCCGATTCCGTATGCACTGTCTGCTACAGTGTAAAGATGATATGGGAGGTAACATCCGAAGTCTGATACCAGATCTCCGAAAGATACAAAATAATCCTTGTATCTCTTCTCCTCTTTTGCGATGAAACTTTCAACATTTTCCTTATCCAGGCCAGCAAATTCACCGACCTGTCTCAGGAATCTGCCTGTCTCCTTAAGTCCCACCGGAAGTACCGGTATATGTAAGTAAGGAGTCTTATATATCTTCTCCAGCTTCTTTGCGGTCGAAAGTCCTACCCAAGGTGAAAGCACCAGGTTGAACTCCGCATTCGGAATATTCATCCACTCCTTGAAGCCGTTGCTTGAAGATCCGTAAAGGATATTGGCCTTGAGGCCGATACCTTCAAGAAGTCTCTTTATCTCTTCGAGATCACCTCTCCAGTAAGGATCCTGGAAAGGAACTACCGAGAATACATTTACAAGTCCCTTTTCCACATTTGCCTTAGGAACTTCATAGGAAATGTACTGATCGATGATCGCATTTACAACCAGCTCATGTCCCGCATAGTTATTGCCTCTGAAACCGGCTGTATCAACGCCGACTATAGGATACCCTTCATCAGCAAACTCACATGCTACCTGCTTTACATCATCACCGATGATTCCGGCCGAACATCCGGCAAGTATTACATACAAGTCACCGTTCATAACCTTAAGGGTTCCTTCTACGGTTGCTCTGAGTTTTCTCTCACCACCGAAGATAACCTCCGACTGGGTTGAGTTTGTACAGGATATCTGTCCGCCTCCTGCATAGCCTTCACCCTGATAACCCGCACCGTTTCCGAGATATGAGAACTGTCTTGATGCACATCCCGGACCTGCATGTACGATAGGGATACCTTTACTTATAGCAAGCACAGTCTGCAAGCCGCCCAATGCACAGGAGAATTTTGCCTGTTCTATTAAATGACTCATTCTGTTGCTCCTTTCTCAAAGTAGAATGGATCTTCCTGCTCTCTCCACCACTTGGAGTACGGGAACTCGTTATACTCCGCAAGAGTATTAAGTATTCCCTTTGTTTCGATAAGAGCCAGAAGTCTTTTACCTGTTGTGATTATGCCGTCATATCCGGCGCTTATGTTTGTCTCTCCTTCAAGAAGACTCGGAATTCCAAGCTTTCCTCCGAGGATAGTCATGTTCATGTGTCTTACGATCATAACATCCGGCTTAAGCTTCTCAAGTATCTTAAGTACCTGATACGGCTGCTTGTTACATACGGAGAAGTTTTCTATCTCTCCCGTCTTCTCAACAAGTGCTCCGAGAGTATCCTCTGTTCCTTCCGCATCCGCATGCATATCATGATGCAGAGTAGTCATTCCGACTATTTCCATTCCGAGATCCGCAACAACGCTTCCGACGTTATGTGCATAAGCATCTCCGGCAAATACATATATCTTCTTGCCTGCAAGCTGCTTTCTCAGCTTCTCGAGTTCAGGAGCAATTCTCTTATGCTCTGATTCGATGACCTCTTCTACCTTATCTTCGGTCCCCGTGTACTTGGCTACTTCTCTGAGCCAGTTGTCTGTCCAGCTGATACCGAACGGAGCCGGTGACTTAACCTTAGGAACACCGAAATCGGTTTCAAGTACGCTTGATACATAAGTACCGAGGGTTTCACATATATGAGTTGAACATGCCGCTTCCGGCATTCTCTTAATCTTTTCGACATCAGCAAGAGGAACAAGGTAGTTAGGCTTAAGACCCAGCTTACCGAGAAGCGGTGTGAAAGTATCACTTCCGAGGAAGTTGAATACATTTACCAGCTTCTTGTTCTTCTCAGGCTGCTTCTCAACAAGCTTCTTCAGTATTCCGTGATATGCTGCATCGAATCCCGATGACCATATCTTTGACTTGAAGCCTTCGCAGAAGATCGGGATGATAGGAATCCCCAGCTCTTCCTGCATGTCTATGGCAACTCCTTCTATATCATCACCAACAATTCCGGCCGCACAGGAGGAGTGTACGAAGATTGCCGAAGGATTAAATCTTCTCTTTGCTTCATTTATAGCTTCTCTCAGCTTACTTACTCCGCCGTATACCGTATCCTTCTCGGAAATGTTACTACATATAACTCTTACTTTATCAGGCTCTTCGCCACGCTCTATAGCAGAGTTTCTGAACTGTGTATCATTAAGCGGTGTGTTGGCAAAACATCCCATAGGCGAATGCACAACTACTGCAGCATCTCTTACGAAGTATGTGATGGTTGCGGCTGTCATCTGTGCACAGTCGCTGCACTGGCTGTAACTTCTTTCTTTACAAGCAAAGTTTTCTGTTCCGTGTGCCTTCGCAAGTTCGCTTGCTTTTCCCGAATAATAGATGATTGATTTCAGTCGGTTCTCTCTGATGGTAACCTCTGACTGCGCTAATCTATCGCTCATTGCCGTCCTCCCGGAATTACATTAAATCTTGTAGTCATCTGCTGTATCCATGAGACCGAACTCAAGGAGTATCTCCTCAAGTCTGTCCTGTGTCATCGGTGTAGGAATCGTGAAGTCTTCGTTATTGATAAGTGCTTCCGCAAGATTTCTGTATTCCTGTGCCTGATTTGAATCCGGCTTATATTCGATAACTGTCTTTCTGTTTATCTCAGCGTGCTGAACGAGGTTATCTCTCGGTACGAAGTACAGAAGCTTTGTTCCCAGTTCCTTTGAGAAAGCTCTCAGAAGATCAAGCTCTCTGTCAACATTACGGCTGTTGCAGATGATACCGCCGATTCTTACTCCACCGCTTCGAGCATACTTCTTAATACCCTTTGAGATATTGTTGGCTGCGTAAAGCGCCATCATCTCACCACTGGCTACGATGTAGATTTCCTGTGCCTTACCTTCTCTGATAGGCATTGCGAAACCACCGCAGACAACGTCTCCGAGTACGTCGTAGAATACAAAGTCGAGATCGTCTGTATATGCACCGAGGTTCTCAAGAAGTCCGATTGATGTAATGATTCCTCTACCTGCACATCCGACACCCGGTTCAGGTCCGCCACTCTCAACACATTTTGTTCCCATGAATCCCTCTCTCATGATCTGATCGAGCTTTACATCTTCACCCTCATCTCTCAGAGTATCGAGAACTGTCTTCTGAGCAAGTCCTCCGAGAAGAAGTCTTGTTGAATCAGCCTTAGGATCACATCCTACGACCATAACCTTCTTACCTGCCTCTACAAGGCCTGCTGTAAGATTCTGTGTTGTTGTGGACTTTCCTATTCCACCTTTACCGTAAATAGCAATCTGTCTCATTTTTTTGTATCCTCTTTTCTATTTCAATTATCTTATAAATTTTTTATCGTC
>CACZHN010000215.1 GCA_902780985.1 uncultured Lachnospiraceae bacterium
TATAAATGATAAGGCTTACAGATTTGATGCATTTAAGAACGGAGATATCATATCCGGTAAGAAGGGCCGCGTGCCGGCTATGGGCTGGAACAGCTGGAACGCTTTCGGAAGCGGAAATACAGAGGCACTCACCAAGGTGATGGCCGAGAAGATGGTGGAGCTGGGACTGGACAAACTGGGATATCAGTATGTGGTCCTGGATGACGGATGCTACGGACCGAAGAGAGTTGACGGTCATCTTGTATCCGACAGCGTAAAGTTTCCCAGCGGATTCATGGCTATGTCCGATTTCATTCACAGTAAGGGACTTAAGTTCGGTATGTACAACGATGTGGGATCACATCTTTGTTCGGGACTTGAGGTGGGAACCTGCGGTTACGAGGAGACCGATGTTAAGGATTACATCAACTGGAAGATAGATTATATCAAGGTCGATAACTGCTATAATGTATGGGACAATGCCACATTCTCTAATCCGGAGAATGCAAAGTTTACATTTGCCCCGAACATCCGCGGTATAAAGATCTGTAAGGCAGGAAGTGACGAGATTATTGCCGAGCTTTCTGCGGTTAAGGACGGAAAGATCACGGGAAACCGTGCATTTATCGAGGGAGACCATGTAACGGGCCTCGGTACATTTGACGGAACAAGTCCGGATGCATCTCCTGTGGGAGAACTCAGCAGCGAGCTGGTATTTAAGGTTGAGGCTGCCGAAGCCGGAGAGTATGCCCTTTTCGTGGACTGCGAGAAGGGCCGCACAGAGGGCGTGGGCGAATGGCTTCAGGTTGCTGTGGGATACGGCGATGACGCTGCATTTTTCCATGATGATTTCTTAGAGGATGCTCCGATCAAGATAGAACTTAAGGCCGGTGAGAACGACCTCAGACTTATGAATCACAGACGTCAGGAGAATACTCTTGCTTCTTATGCAAAGATCCAGGAGGAGTTCGACAAGATCGCACCGGACAGAGATATCGTATTCTCCATCTGCGAGTGGGGCAAGACTCAGCCGCAGAACTGGGGTTATAAAGTAGGCGATTCCTGGAGAATCCTGAATGATATTACTTTCCAGGTAGGTTCCGACGGAGACAGCGGACATGCTGTCTGGGAAGGTGCTTATACCACCAGCGTTACCGCACAGTACAACAAGGCCGTAATCATGGATGAGTTCGCGGGCCTGGATAAGGGATGGAACGATCCGGATATGCTTATGATCGGAATGAACGGACTGAACGACACTATGTGCAAGACTCATATGACCATGTGGTGCATGATCAATTCTCCGCTGATGCTGGGTATGGATCTCAGAAATGTAGAGAAGGATTCGGAGATCTTTAAGATCATCAGCAACACAGCTGTGATCGCACTGAATCAGGACAGTCTTGGAATTCAGGCAAAGAGAATTTATACAACAAAGGCTGTTGCACCGGATACCACATATATCCGTGACAACGACCGTATCGACGTACTGGCTAAGCCACTGGCAGACGGAAGCGCAGCACTTTCCTTCATCAACGTAAGTACAGCGGACAGAGGTGCCGATGTGGAGATAAGCGTTGAACTTATCAAAGAGTATATCGGAAGCAAGATGGCCGGCGCCGATGCATTTGCAGGTGCTGAAAGCTATGAGGCAACGGATGTATGGACAGGCGAGACAAAGACCGTGGCAGGCCATACATTTAACCTTAAGGATTTTGTTAAGGGACCTCTTAAGGCATACGATAATGTAACTCTTCGTATTAAGCCTGTTAAGTAATGAATATGATCACAATAAAAGAATTTTTAAATATGATCCTTTCCGGGGAAAACATCCTCGGGGAGGGTTTTGAACAAAGGCTGCAGGAAGGACGTATCAGGGGCTGGATCGAGGAGCAGGATCTTCTGAACCTCGAAGAGGCGCTGGACAGAAGGTCTGCGGCCAGAATACTTCATATGTATCTGCGGATAGTCCGGGGCGTAAAGGATACGGAGGATATAACTCAGGCTTACGCGCTCAGGGATCTTTTCGACTGCAGAGTGTGCGCCAATCATATAGCACAGGTGTATGTCAGAGGGATCATGGAATCCGTGAAGATAGGCGATATGACCGTCTTCGACGTATACGGAAAGGTTACGAAGGAAGAGGCGGAAGCTTACTTCGAAAGAGTGAAGAATATCTAATGAGGGTGCGTGAATATGCCAATAAATGTTAACAAGATAGGATTTGATAAACCGGCCGGGAACTGGAACGAAGCGCTTCCCGTAGGCAACGGAAAGCTGGGCGGAATGGTTTTCGGAAATCCTTATATCGAAAGGATCCAGCTGAACGAGGACAGTGTCTGGTTCGGCGGAAAACAGGACAGACTCAATCCTTCCGCACTTGAGAAGCTTCCCGAGATAAGGAAGCTTATTTTTGAAGGAAGGATAAGCGAGGCTCAGGAACTCTGTACATTTGCACTTTCGGGAACACCGGAGGAGCAGCGTCACTATGAGTGCCTCGGAAATCTTTATATTGAATTCATGGGTAAGGAGACGGAGTATTCGGATTACGGAAGAGAACTGGATATCAGCCGTGCCGTAGCCTCTACGGAATTTACTGTGAAGGGCGTGAGATATAAGCGTGAAGTTATCACCAGCTACCCGCAGAATATTATGGCAATCCGTCTTACGGCGGACAAGCCGGGAAGTCTTTCTTTCCATGCTCAGCTGGGAAGAGGCTTTGCTCCTTGGGAGAATAAGCCTTATGAAATGCTGGAGATAAGAAGACAGAATTACAATCATTACGTGGACAGCATCAAAGCCTATCCGGGAAATGTTCAGCTGATGGAAGCTACATCCGGCGGACGTGGAAGCATATCTTCATCAACGGGAATAAAGGTGATCCCGACAGGCGGAACCGTGGAGCATATAGGAATAACCACGATAGTTCGAAATGCGGATGAAGCTCTTATCCTTCTTGCTGCCGATACTACATTCAGAGAGACGGACCCGACAAAGTCGGTGCTGGAAAGACTGGAGAAGGTTTCAAAGCTTTCCTGGAACGAACTTCTGGATGAACACATTTCCGATTATCAGAATCTCTTCAACAGAGTGACTCTTGAGATCGAAGGACAGGAGAAGGTAGTGAGATTCTTCCAGTTCGGAAGATATCTGCTTATCGCAAGTTCGCGTGAGGGCTCTCTTCCGGCAAATCTTCAGGGAATCTGGAACGAGGACTATACCCCGATCTGGGGCAGCAAATATACGATAAATATCAACACGGAGATGAACTACTGGCCGGCGCTGGTAACAAATCTCGCGGAGTGCCATGAGCCGCTTATCTCGCTGCTTGAAAGACTGCATGAAAACGGTAAAGAGACCGCGAGAAAAATGTACGGCTGCGGCGGATTTGTGGCCCATCACAATACGGACATCTGGGCGGATACATGTCCTCAGGATGTGTGCATCAGCTCCAGCTACTGGGTTATGGGCGGAGCATGGCTGTCGCTTCATATCTGGGAGCAGTTCCAGTTTACCGAGGATCTGGACTTCCTCAGGGATAAGTACGAGATCATGAAGGACGCCGCTACATTTGTTATGGATTATCTGGTGGAGGACGGAGAATATCTTGTTACCTGCCCTACACTTTCTCCGGAGAATACTTACCGACTTCCGAACGGAGAGCAGGGTGTTATCTGTAAGGGAGCAACCATGGACAATCAGATCATCGGGGAACTTCTTTCGGCTTGTATTCAGGCAGAGGAGATACTGGGCATAGAGGATACGGGTATAACGAAAAGAGCGGTGGAAGTCGCAGCTCGTTTAAAACCGGAATCCGTTGGAAAATACGGTCAGGTTATGGAATGGAACGAGGACTACGAAGAAGTTGAGCCGGGACACAGGCACATATCACAGCTCTTCGGTCTTTATCCGGGAAGCAGCATAAACAGAGACGAAACACCTGAACTTTTTGAAGCTGCAAAGAAGACCCTTGAAAGAAGGCTTTCCTTCGGCGGCGGTCATTCCGGCTGGAGCAGAGCGTGGATCATAAATATGTATGCACGACTCGGCGAAGGAAATCTTGCATTTGAAAATATAGAAAAACTTATAGACGAGCAGACATTACCGAATCTCTTCGATAATCATCCGCCGTTCCAGATAGACGGAAACTTCGGATGCACGGCGGGAATCGCCGAGATGCTGGTACAGAGCTTCAGAGGCGAAGTACTGCTTCTCCCGGCACTTCCGGATGCATGGAAGAACGGAAGAGTTACAGGTCTCCGCACCCGAATCGGTGCCAAGATCATAAAAGAACTCGAGTGGAAAAACGGCGAGGTAACAAAGATAACTTACGAATGAGACCCGGGGACGGGGGTTGAATAGTCAAAATGGGA
>CACZHN010000216.1 GCA_902780985.1 uncultured Lachnospiraceae bacterium
ATGGCTTTCCTACGGCTATAGCCTTCCTCGATGTAGAACAGATAGAACAAGTCGAACATCTCATTGAGGATGTGACCTGAACCACAAGCCAGGTCGCCCAAGAGCAGGTTTTCGAGAGAATCGTAATGATATATGATAACATTCTTGCCGCAGTAGGCAACACACCTATTATAAAGCTTAGACATATGACAGGACAGGAGGATGCTGATGTCCTTGTAAAGTATGAGGGTATGAACATCGGAGGCTCTATTAAGACACGTACAGCTCTTCAGATGATAGAGGCGGCAGAGCGTGATGGAAAGTTAAAGCCGGATTCAGTTATAGTGGAACCTACCAGTGGTAATCAGGGAATAGGTCTTTCTCTTGTAGGTGCTGTTAAGGGATATAGAGTTATAATCATTATGCCGGATTCTGTAAGTGAGGAGCGCCGTCTTCTGATAAAGCAGTATGGTGCCGAGCTTATGCTGATCCACGATGATGATAATATCGGTGAATGTATAGAGAGATGTATAGAGACAGCAAAGCGTCTGGTGGCTGAAAATGAAAACTACTTCATGCCGGACCAGTTCTCAAATACAGAGAATATCAACGCACACCTTCTTAATACGGGACGTGAGATACTCAGAGATGTGGATGGGCCTATTCATGGTTTCTGTTCAGGAATCGGTACAGGCGGAACCATAACAGGAATCGGAAAGGTTCTCATGGAGAAGAATCCTGATATGCTGGTATGGGCTGCAGAGCCTGAGCATGCTGCCATTCTTTCAGGTGGTTCCATAGGTTCACATCTTCAGATGGGAATAGGTGATGGAGTTATCCCACCGATCCTTGATCAGAGTATCATAAAGCAGATTGAGATAGTTACTGATGATGAAGCAATAGAGACAACAAAGCAGCTGGCTAAGAAAGAGGGTATCCTCTGCGGTATATCCAGCGGAACCAATGTCTGTGTTGCACTTCGTATGGCACGTCTTCTGGGTAAGGGACATACTGTTGTGACAGTTCTGCCTGATACAGGAGAGAGATATTTCAGTACAGAACTTTTTGAGAGGTAGGCCACCGGGTCTCAGTGCGTGAGATGGAAACCACATGGATAAAGCAGAGATAAAAGCCGCTAAGTCGGAATTGAGAAAAAGAATAATAACTGAGAGAAGCGGCCTTACGGATGAAGAAGTGAGGGAAATGTCAGAGGCGATATGCAGGAACATCCTGCAGCTTTCTGAGTATAAATGCGCCGACATTATTCTGGGATATTACAGTACCAGGAAGGAACCGGTTCTCAATATGCTCTTTGATGAAGCGATTAAGTCAGGAAAGCAGGTATATCTTCCAAAAGTAATAAGTAAGGAAGAGATGGAATTCTTCATATATGAATCCGAGAAGGATGTGGCTCCGGGAAGCTTCGGCATTATGGAACCTGTGACTGAAGAGATGTTTACTTTTGGTGCTGGTCCCCAGAATCAGACCTCGGGGAAATCGGTTCTTATGATCATGCCGGGAGTTGCGTACGACGAAGAAGGCAACCGTCTGGGCTATGGCGGCGGATATTATGACAGATATCTGGAACGCCTCAATATGGCAGAAGCCCTGAATGTAAAAACAGTCATGGCGGCCTACAGTCTGCAGAAGGTAAGTCATATTCCGACGGATATTACAGATATACGTCCGGAGAGGATAGTGACTGAAGAGACAGGTTAATACTAAAGAACTAAGCAGTTTTTCGAGAAATCGGAGAACTGCTTTTTTAATTTTTTGAAAAAATTTAGCCGTGTCACTTTAGTGTCACTTACGAGTAATAAACTACGACCAAAAGTTAAACATCATAGTAGAAAGGACAGAATCATGGAAATTTTAAAAGTTGAAAATTTGTGTAAGACCTACGGTTCCGGTGAGAACATGGTGAAGGCAGTTGATAACATATCATTCTCAGTAGAGAAGGGGGAGTATCTGGCTATCATAGGAGCCAGCGGAAGCGGTAAGTCAACGCTGCTGCATCTTATCGGCGGCGTTGACAGACCAACCAGCTGTAAGGTCTATATCGATGGAGAAGATATATATGAGATGAGCGATGAGAGTCTTGCAATATTCCGCCGCAGACAGGTTGGACTCATCTATCAGTTTTACAATCTGCTTCCGGTACTTACTGCAGAGGAGAATATAACTCTTCCATGCGACCTGGACGGACAGAAGATTGATAAGGAAAGAGTAAAGGCAATAATAAAGATGCTCGGTCTGGAAGGACGTGAGGACCATCTTCCAAACCAGATGTCCGGAGGTCAGCAGCAGAGAGTAGCCATAGGTAGAGCTATCATCAATAATCCTGCAATCATTCTGGCAGATGAGCTGACAGGTAATCTGGATAAGAAGACCAGTGATGAGATAATCGAGCTGCTTAAGATCGCTAACAAGAAGAATGGACAGACCATAATAATCATCACACATGATCTTGAGATAGCTAAGCAGGCAGACAGAGTAATAACCATACAGGATGGTAAGATACTCAGTGATAAGTAAGACATAATACAGGTTGCTTGAAAGGATAATAAAATGGATGTAATCAGCAGATTCACTTCAAAGAATCTAAAAGAAAACAAAAGAAGAACTATAGTGACCATAATAGCGGTCCTTCTGTCTACGGCACTTATTACTGCCGTGATAGGTATGGCATCAACGCTGTATGGTTCGATGATAAAATTTTACATAAATACAGAAGGTTCATATCATGCGGTTATCAAAGGAGTACCGATCAGTGATATAGGACTTGTAAAAGATAATGCTCATGTAGAGCGTGTAGGCATTACGGAGGATTTGGGTTATTCCGAGCTGGAAGACAGCGGATATGCTTATAAGAAATATATAAGGGTTACTGCATTTGATGATACAGCCCTGAAGGATGTGGCAATTAATCTTAAGGAAGGAAGACTTCCGAATAATGATAAAGAAATAGTTATAGCAGAACATGCTTTAACCAGAGGCGGAGCGCAGATTAAAATAGGTGACACGCTTCAACTGAAGCTTGGTGACAGAATATGGAACGGACAGCCGGTAGAAGATGAAATTTTATATTACATTTCGGAAGACGAAGCCGAACGTATTATAAAGAACTGGAAGGAAGAGGGACGTTCCGGAGCTGATACGCTTGCAGCCGAGAAGGAGCATCTGGATATTCGTACGGAAAAGGTATATACGGTAGTCGGAATCATTGAGAGACCTCCGCTTGCAGTCGAGGAATCTTTCAGTCCGGGATTTTCGGGAATCACAAAGCTTTCCGAGCTTGGAGAGAGCAGTAAAGCGAAGGTATATGTGAGTTTCGATTCACCTAAGAACGCCGGTGAATATGCTGATGGTATCTACAATACGCTTATTAATTCCGATCAGGGATATAAAGGAAGCTTTGAGACTAATGAGCTTTGCAGACTGTACGGAGGAGTGGGTGATGATATTCTTCTGGCAATTTACTTTATGGCAGCAGTTGTAGTACTGATAATAATTGCGACAAGTGCTTTTGTAATAGGAAACAGTTTCAGTATATCCGTATCAGAGAAGAAGATCCAGTACGGAATGCTTGCATCAGTCGGGGCTACGAAAAAGCAGATTAAGAAGACAGTTCTCAGAGAAGGTGCTTTCATAGGGGGAATAGGCATAGTTTTAGGTCTGATACTCGGAACAGTAGTAGTTGAAATACTATGTGTGATCATTACTTTCCTTTTAGGTGAAGCACTCAATATGAGCATAAGCTTTTATATGCCGATCTGGATATTCTTCGCAGCTGCATTTTTTGGCGGAGTTACATCATATCTGTCTTGTATAATTCCGGCGCATAGAGCGATGAAGGTATCGCCTATCGAATCCATAAGAGGAAACGGAGAGATAAAGCTTAGCCGTAAAAAACTTAAGACAAGCAGACTTACAAGGAAGCTCTTCGGAATCGGCGGAGTGATCTCATCCAAGAATCTTAAGAGAAACCGGAGACAGTACAGAACCACGATCATATCTCTGGTATTGGCGATAGCTGTATTTATAAGTCTTTCAACATTTTTGAATCAGGCGAAGAAAGTTATCGTACTTCAGTTCGCGGATTTTGGTTATGATCTCGAAGTATATTACGGAGAAATGGAAAAAGAGGAAATACAGGGATTATACTCGGAAATCGATAAACTTGATGGTATAGATGCAGGTTTCCATACAAGTTATATGATAGCCGGCGTAAACGTTGAAAAGTACGGAACAGATTACGGAAAGGATTATATAAAAAATGAATGGGCAGGTATAAAAACTGCCGACGGGCATAAAGAGCTGCCTCTTATGATAGTTGAGATGGAGCCGGAAAAGTTTAAGGCATTTGCC
>CACZHN010000217.1:0-1736 GCA_902780985.1 uncultured Lachnospiraceae bacterium
TCCTTACCGAAAAGTCTGCTGTATGCCATAGTTGTTGCAACGCTGATAGGGATACCCTTATATGCAGGTCCGAAAATAACATCGAAATCATCTCCGTATGTATTGTGGATAGCCTTTGCATAGAACTCACCGAGACGGGTAAGCTGACTTCCTGTTATATATAATCCCGCATTCATAAAAAAAGGAGACTTTCTGCCACTCTTCAATGTGAAGTCACCGAATCTGAGTACATTACTCTCCAACATAAAATCAACAAATTCCTGCTTATACTGTTCCATCTTTCCTCCTGTAAAACCGGTATATATATTTATGTCTAAACAAGAAAAATCCCTGAGCCGACATACCGAACCGGTCACTCAGGGATTATAATAGCATAAATATTCTATTAATTCAAATAAATGAAAATAAATTTTACTGTTTACGGCTTAATATTTTGTCCAATATCCTGTCAGCCGCCTCTTCCTTCGAAAGCAGAGGAAGCTCTTCCATATCATCGGCGGTAATAAGGGTAATGATATTTGTATCTACCTGATATCCCGCTCCCGGCTGTGTCAGACTGTTGGCGCATATCATATCCGCATTCTTAGATGCAAGCTTCTTACGAGAGTTTTCAATAAGATTCTCTGTCTCCATGGAGAATCCGCATATAAACTGTCCCGGCTTTTTCGCTTCACCGAGGGTCTTTAAGATATCCGTGGTCCTCTTCATCTCTATGGAGAGTCCCCCTTCGGATTTCTTGATCTTATTCTCCGCTGTAACCGCAGGAGTATAATCGGCTACCGCAGCGGACATGATGATCACATCCTTATCCTCCGCTTCCGTCTTCATAGCCTCATACATATCAGCCGCACTTGTTACATTTACCACCTTAACTCCGAGAGGAGGATTAAGATTTACAGGTCCCGATACAAGTGTTACATCAGCGCCTCTTCTGGCTGCCTGACGTGCTACGGCGTATCCCATTTTACCCGAAGAATGATTTGTGATGATCCTGATAGGATCTATATGCTCCTGAGTCGGTCCCGCATTTACCAGTACCTTTACCCCCTGCATATCCTTCTCGTGGGATACGGCAAGGCATACCGTCTCCACCAGAAGTTCAGGTGAAGGAAGTTTTCCCTTTCCGTCATAACCGCAGGCGAGATATCCTGTAGCAGGCTCGATAACATTGAATCCGAATCTCTTCAGCTTCTCGATATTATCCTGAACGATCTTGTTTTCAAACATGTGTACGTTCATGGAAGGAGCTATATAAATCGGACATGTTGCAGGAAGAACCGTGGTGGTAACCATATCATCCGCAATACCGTTGGCCAGCTTGCCGATAACATTGGCTGTAGCAGGAGCTATAAGGATAAGGTCAGCTCCCGAACCCAGGGATACATGAGGAACCATAACCGCATCATCCGGATTCTCATCAAAAACATCGGTATATACCTTATTCTTGGTGAGAACCTGAAATACCTCAGGGGTTATAAGCTTTGTAGCATTCTCTGTCATGACCACGTGAACGTCGGCACCCAGTTTTGTAAGAGCGCTGGCTACGTCAGCCATCTTGTACGCAGCGATACCGCCGGTTATGCCAAGTAAAATGTTCTTTCCTGTCAGCATATCGTTTCCTTTCTACATATCTTCAAGTAAACCGTGTTTCTCGTATCTTGTAATTCTTGTTATATGATTCTGCTTATCTACAAATACAACCTTAGGTGGGTTGTCCTTGATCTCTTCCGGTGACT
>CACZHN010000217.1:1750-6066 GCA_902780985.1 uncultured Lachnospiraceae bacterium
GTCTACATTTGCAATCTGAACCTTCTCATACTCAACGAGTCCGCAGGCATCCATAAGGTCCTCATCGATTGTAACACTACCTACATAATTGAGCGCAGCCTCCGAAACTCTTGCTCTGTGAATCTTACTCTTTAAGAAATAAGTCTGCATCGTAATTTTTCCTCTCTAAAACTGATTATTTAACGTCGTCCATCATGAAGTTGTCAATAAGTCTAACCTTATTGTTGATCTTTACGGCGATAGCCACAAGGATATCACCTTCGATCTTATCGATGTTCTCCATTGTAAGGTTATTTACAACTTCAACGTAATCGATATCTGCCATAGGCTCGGTGCTGATGAGCTCTGTCATCTTAGCCTTAACTACAGCAGCGTCTCTCTCTCCGTCTTCGATAAGCTTCTTTCCTAAGAAGATAGACTTGCTGAGGATAAGAGCAGCCTGTCTTTCCTCTGCGTTCATATATGTATTTCTTGAGCTCATTGCCAGACCGTCCTCTTCACGAACGATTGGGCATCCTACGATCTCAAGATTCATATTCAGGTCTTTAACCATTCTCTTTATAACAGCCAGCTGCTGAGCATCCTTCTGTCCGAAGTAAGCTCTGTCCGGAGCTGCGATATTGAAAAGCTTGTTACATACTGTACAAACTCCTCTGAAATGTACCGGTCTGGAAAGTCCGCAAAGATGATTTGTAAGTCCGTTCATATCTACGAAGGATACAAAACCGTCCTTATACATTTCTTCAGGTTCCGGATTGAAAATGATGTCCGCACCTGTCTTCTCGCAGAGCTCTGCATCTCTGTTAAGGTCTCTGGGATAAGCTTCAAGATCTTCGTTCGGTCCAAACTGGATCGGATTAACGAATACGGAAACTACCGTACGATCATTCTGCTCAACACTCTTTGCGATAAGTGACTGATGTCCCGCATGAAGAAATCCCATTGTAGGAACAAGTCCAACAGTAAGTCCTTCCTGTCTCCAGCCCTTAACGATAGCCTTAACTTCATCAACTGTCTTTACAATCTTCATAACTCTTCCTCCAAGTATCTATATCGGGTTTAACCAAAAGTTTTCTTAACTTCTTCAAGGATTTCAGCCTTGATCGCATAATTATGCTCTTCAGCCGGATATGTGCCTGCCTTAACTTCCTGATCGTAAGCGGCAAATCCAGCCTTGATAACATCTCCTACATTTGCGAAATGCTTAACGAACTTAGGCTTGTAGTCGCTGAACATTGCAAGCATGTCTGCATATACAAGGATCTGTCCGTCTGTTCCGGCACCGCCGCCGATACCGATTGTAGGAATATCAAGTTTCTCTGTTACATAAGTTGCAAGCTCTGCAGGTACGCACTCAAGTACTACTGCGAAAGCGCCTGCTTCCTGTACTGCCAGTGCATCGTCAACAAGCTTCTTTGCGGATTCCATATCTCTTCCCTGAGCCTTGTATCCGCCGAACGCGTTGATTGACTGTGGTGTAAGTCCGATATGTCCCATAACAGGGATATCGGCATTTACTATAGCTTTGATCTGCTCTGCAACCTTACGTCCGCCTTCAAGCTTAACTGCCTGAGCGCGGCCTTCCTTCATAAGCCTTCCGGCATTTATAACTGCATCATACACGCTGGCCTGATAAGACATGAAAGGCATGTCTGTAACTACAAGTGAGTTCTCAGCTCCTCTTGCTACCGCAGCGCTGTGATGGATCATATCTTCCATTGTAACCGAAACCGTATCAGGATATCCCAGCATTACATTTCCAAGGGAATCTCCTACCAGAATACCGTTGATGCCTGCAGCATCAACAAGCTTAGCTGTAGAATAATCATATGCTGTAAGCATAGATATCTTCTCTCCGGTCTGCTTCATCTGTCTGAATGTTACTGTTGTGTTTTTCATAGCACGTATCCTCCTTAATGCCGGCTGTTAAGCCTTAAGTAGACTCTCAAGTTCAGAGTAGTCTCTATCAACATTTTTCTTCTTTGCCAGTGCAAGCGTTTCGCTTGTCAGCATTTTATATAACTCAGCATCCCCAGGTGAAAGCACCTCCAGATGTTTCTTTATCGTCTTGGTATCACACCGTTCAGTCGGACCTGTAAGCTGTCCTACCGGACCTTTCTCTCCGACGCCCGCTGCATTTCCCAGGAAAAGACCCCTGAGTGCAAGACTTGCGCTCTCTTCGGAAAAACCGCATTCCGTTAACAGTCTTACGGCAGTACCGTATATACCGCATACAAAATTGCTGGCAAATACAGATGCAGCGTGATACTTAGGTTTGCTTTCGGCACTGATGACACCCACATGAAGCCCCATATCTTTATAGAACTCCACAATCTCACCTAGATGTCGATGATCACCTTCGATAGTTATAAATGCATTTCGGAAATTCAAATACGATGTAAGCTTGTCACTTACGGCAAAATTCGGATGAACTGAATATCCATATACCTCATATTTAGAATCGGCGAACGCCTTCGAGGACATGGCGCCACTTGTGTGGCATATAATCCTGCCTGTCAGATCATAGTTCTCATCCAGCTCGTTAAATACGGACTGAATAGCATTGTCGCTGACAGTAAGATAGATACAATCGCTGTCTTTGATAAGCTTGTCCGGGTCGTCATAAAAACAGGTATCGGTAAATCGTGCCGCTTCCTTGGCATGCTCGGGTGTTCTGCTGTAATAGCCGGTAACATCCGCTCCATGCTCCTTCATATATTTTCCGAGAGTATAACCTACTCTTCCGGCACCTATAAATCCAATCCTCATAAGTCGAACCTCCTTCACGCGATACACATGGAAGGCCGTTCAGGCTTTGCAACCGGACACACCTCTCTAAGAGTTACAGGGGTATAGTTTCAATTCGAATACCATCCACGTGTAGTATACTTAAACGCTTTAAATTTGTAAAGAAAATTTAGTTCAATTCAAAATAAATTCATATATTTCTAGATAATACTTTTAAGATTAAAGTATGTCTCTATAAGGTCGTTTATAGCATCGTAATCCTTGATGGATACGTTCTTTCCCAGAACCTCCAGGAACTCCATATCGTCGGTAACATATACGTTGCTGCTGAGAGCCTTATATATGGAATCGATGGCTTCGTTATCCTCTTCGATGACAGCATCCTTAAGAGTTCTGAGGACATGAGTATCGATGATAAGCGGAGTGATATCTTCTTCAGGTACATCCTCCACGATCTCTTCAACCGGCTTCGGAGCAGACTTCTTCTTGGAAGTATCCTTTACATGCTTCTCGGCATATTCCTTATCCGTCATGCCCTTCTGTCCTTCAAGGAACTCGAAGTAATCGCTGAGGCACTCCAGAACCACCTGAAGTGAATTCAGCATCATATCCAGATTATCGCGGGCATAGCTCTTATTGCCGAGGTTGATCGCATTTTCAACTCTGAGAGTTATCTCAGCGCAATCGGCAGCACCCATGTTCTGGCATCCCGTTCTGATATTGTGAACTCTTGATCTGAATCCTCTGTAGTCGGTATTGAACCTTCTTCTGAGATCCGTAAGGGCATCCTTGTTCTGCTCATAGAAAGTAGCAAGGATTCTGTTATACACATCTATATTTCCGCCGATCCTGTCCAGAGTTCTTACAACGTCGAAGTTGTTCTCCAGTCTCTTGAGGCCTTCGCTGTAACGGGACTCGGTCATATACTGCTTAACATCGTTGGTCCTGAACTTGATCTTGGAGCTGTCCACAAATCTGAGCATGACAGATGCAAGGGTTGTGATATCAAATGGCTTAACGATAACATCAGAGAAGCCCTGTCCCGTAAGCTCGTCCCTGTTCTTCATCAGGGCGTCTTCGGACATACCGATAACAGGGAGCTTGTCAAAGTCATCTCCCGAAAGATCCCTTATCTCATGCATGGCATCTATACCGCTCATAACAGGCATGGCGATATCCATGAATACGATGTCGTAGTTGTTATTCATTACCATATCCACAGCGGATATACCACTGGCCGCTATGTCGCACTTCATTTCCATTCTGGAAAGGAGTCCGAGGCTTACGTCACGGCTGAGGTCTGAGTCGTCGACAAGAAGAGCCTTAACATCCGGAGTCCACATCTTCTCCGCTTCTTCTCTCGAAACTCTGTCCACGCTTCTGTCGGATGCAAGAGTCGGATTATCCGGATTGTCCGGAGTTTTCTGATTAAGGGAAATGGTAAATGTGGTACCTGCTCCCGGCGTACTCTCAACTTCGATCTCCGCACCGATAATCTCGGTAAGCTTCTTAGCTATGACAAGGCTGATTCCGCTTCCCGGATATCCGCCCATATCTCTTCCTTCGTT
>CACZHN010000218.1 GCA_902780985.1 uncultured Lachnospiraceae bacterium
AGCCTTACCCTTGAGGAAGATACGTCGGATTATGGACCTCTTGAAAGCCATCTTCTGTTTGACTTTGTCTATAGTGATGACTCTAAATTTATAATAGCAGTAGAGATCAGTTATGACGACAAGAAGGATTATATCTATGAGGTTGCACAGGCAGCAGAGAGAATTGATACCGGAGAGAATATTTCAACCGTGACTGATGCGACTGAAGATAAGTAAAACGGGGTACAATAAATGAGAAAAGTAAAAAACTATACAATGGCAGCACTGATACTTGGGATGTCACTTTCACTGACAGCCTGTGGAGACAACGGTAATAGGACATCGGTGACAGAAGAAGCTGCAGTGTCAACGGAAGCGCCGAAGGAAATTGTTGATTCGGAACTTTATGATCCATTTATTAATAACGAGGCAAAGGCATTATTCAGAAGTAAAACGGGAATCAGAACAGCAACAACGTTTAATATCGGCACGGCGCTTGAGGAGGGTGAATCATATACCATTAAGCAGATCGTCTTCCTGCTACAGAGCAAAGGCAATATACCGAAAAGTGTAGAACCTGATATAACATATGACAGGATTGATTGCGGCAGCGACGGTGTTCAGGAGCTTTTAGTTAAATTCTCCTTAGGAAATACTGAGATGGACATGATAATAAAAGATATAGACGGAGAATTGGTTATCTGTTATGCGGAGGAGTGTAATTTCAGTAAGGATCTTCCTCAGGGTTATTTTGAATTTACGCTTAATCCCGATGGTACATCCGAAAGATTTTTCTTCTCTAAAGGCAGAACAGAAATGGAAGAGTATTCTTATGTGGACGGAAACGGGGATTATCATCTGTATTATGGTTTAGAGAAAACGACAAGATTCGTTATGGATTATACAGTAGAGACGGGAGGAAAGAAGGTAAAGGTGTGGCCCGATGGTCTTGACGGTGAGCATATAGTCCTCTATGATTACTATTTCTCGGACGATGAGCATTTTATTTCATATGAAGTGATCGATGATAACGGAAATGAAATAACAACGGATAAGGATTACGATGATTCAAATGAAGTTGTGAAGCGATTTGCCGATGAGGGTGTTAAGATCTATTCCGATAAGGAAATAGAGAAGCTTCTGAAGGACAGAGCAAAGGAGATAGGTTATCCGGTGAAGTAAGGAGTCTGGAAATGGGTAAAAGAAAAACATTGGCTGTTATAGCACTCATCTTAGAAATTGGACTTGCGATAACGATAATAGCTTTAAAATTTATATATTATATTACAAAGTATCAGCGGGATTATTTTCATACTTTTGCTGGATTTGCGGCCTGGTCGCTGATAAGTATAATCATTTCTATTATTCCATTAATGTCGCTCATAAAGGCGAGTGTAGTGGTGATAGTTAAGAATGAGTTATATGAGAACTATGCTGTTGATCTGGCACAGTATATCGCATGGGCAGTACTTAATATAATAGTAGAAATAGTTTCTGTACTGGGAGCGGGAATGAATCTGGATGATTCATGGATGAATATAGCCATGAAAATGGTTGTAATACAGATTCTGACATTTGTTCCATTTATCCTGATGAAGTTAACAAAGAAGATGTAAGTGAGGCTTTTATGAAAAGGTTAGTAAAAGTGATATTGTTATTTACACTGATCATGTCATTATCAGGATGCGGTGAGAAGCAGAAAGAAGACTGGCTATCCGGTAAGGGGCTTAGTATAACTAAAAAGAGTGATTTTAAGGAATTTGAATCAACAACCTATGATCAAAGCGATAAAGAGAATTATCATACAAATGGTGAAGTGAAAATTCCGACCAAAATTGAAATTGATGAAACTAAAGAGGAGTGTGAGGAAGGACGGAAAAAAGTCAGACTTACAGCTGAGCTGGATCTTTCAGTCAATGAAGATGACGGTTTATATTGGTATATAACTGCAATTGACAGATATACAGGAACAGAGTTTTATAGTCCTGTAACAGATAAAAGGGACTTTATTCTATCTATAGACGTTGATGGACAGAAGATAGACATTAAAGCTCAATCTTTTACGAAACCAACGGACTACCCTAAAGTATCCGTAATAATCGTAGTAGATTGTCCTGAGGATTATGATGGAGTTGTATTCGCAGTAGGATATGCATCGGTTGAGGCGGCTGAAGAATATAGGGAGTCAGAGATAACAGGCAGGATCCGTACATTAGATGAAGTGCCGTTCTGGCAGGAGAAAAGCGATAAGTACTATTACTTTTCATATGACGACAAATAAAACTATATAAATGTATTAACCCCCGGATGATGAAGTTTATATAGATTAATCTTCGAAGGTGTATTCCTTCAGTTCGCAATTCTGTATTCCGTAATTGCCGTATTCTTCGTTGGTCATGTCATAGAAGTAGGAGTTTACACATCTTACGATTCCGTTATGAGCAACAAGAAGATATATCTTATCATCCTTTGAAAGCTCATCCAGAAGATTATAGATTCTCTGGGCGAGGCGGAGCATGGATTCACCGCCTTCGTATGAATTTACAAAGTTTCTCTTATCCATCTTAAAGACTTTGCCGTTACGCGGGGTGCCCTCGTACTTACCAAAGTTCTGCTCCCGCAGACGTTCGTCAGCTCTTAGAGGCAGCCCTGTCATATCAGCGATATGCTTTGCTGTGTCATAGGCTCTGGAAAGAGGAGATGCGATTATCTCATCTATATGAACCTCGCCTGAGTCCATCTTTTCTTTTATAAGTTTTCCCAGTTCTTCGGCCTGGTCATGGCCTCTGTCGGTGAGACCTATATCGGTTGCACCGCAGATCTTATTAGCGACATTCCAGTGTGTTTCGCCATGTCTTGTGAAATATATCTTTTTCATAACGTACCTTTCTAAGCCGTGCATTTTATTCGCGATATATTGTAACAAAAAAGGCTATGTTTTTTCAAAGGATTTTGTATGACAATATTATATTGCGAGGCTTTGATGCGGAATTAATCTGGTTTTTTGTATCAATTCCTCCGCTTATGTGTGATTTTGTTTATGGAAACTTAAGAAAATGCTGAGTTAATTATGCTTGCTTCAAACGAGTAAAGTGGCTATAATATAGCTTGGTGTGTTATGTGCACAGGTAGAGTAGTGATATAAATTTGATTAAGAACCGAGGTGTCTTATATAATGAAGTTTAATGATCTCGAATTTCAGCCGATTATACTCGGAGCTGATATAACAGCATATTCACTGGCAAGGAGTTTCCATGAGCAGTATGGTATCAAGTCCATTACACTCAGTATGACTCAGACAGGATATGTAAACAGCTCAGATATAATCGAAAACAGATACTATCCGAACATGGAGAAGGATGAAGTGGCTGTTGAGAGGCTGATTGAGGTAGGTAAGGAATTTCAGGGTAAGAAGAAGCTTATCGTATTCGGATGCGGTGACTGGTATGTACGTATCATCATCGAGAACAAGGAAAAGCTTAAGCCTTACTACATCATTCCGTATATTGACGAAGACCTTCTGAACAGAATAGTTCTGAAGGATAAGTTCTATGAGATATTTGAGGAACTTGGCCTGGATTATCCGAAGACATATGTATATGAATTCGGTAAGGAAAATGATCTCAAGTTCGATTTCGATTATCCGGTTATAGCAAAACCGGCAAACTCTGCACTTTATCACTATGCAAAGTTTGAAGGTAAGAAGAAGGTCTTCCGTTTTGAGAACGAAGAAGAACTTCGTACCATGATGGACCGTATAGAGAAGGCAGGATATAACTACAAGTTCCTTATTCAGGATATGATCCCGGGTGATGACTCATACATGAGAGTTCTTACAGTATACTGCGATCAGAATTCAAAGGTTCGTTTCGCAGCACTGGGACGTACTCTTCTTGAGGATCCGTCACCTACAGCAATCGGAAATCCTGTTGCTATCGTAAATGAATACAATCCTGAGATCGTTGCGGCTGCAACAAAGTTCCTTGAGCATATTCATTATGTAGGATTCGCAAACTTCGATATAAAGTACGATGAGAGAGACGGAAAGTATAAGTTTTTCGAGATAAATGTACGTCTCGGAAGAAGTAACTTCTATGTAACCGGAAGCGGTTTCAACCATGTTAAGTGGATCGTTGACGATTACATTTACGGCAAGATGGATGATTACACCATCGCCAACAAGTCTCATCTCTATTCTGTAGTACCGAGATCCGTTATCAAGGATTATGTACCGGACGGCGAGTTCAAGAGACAGGCTCTTAAGCTCTGGGATGAAGGCAAGTGGGTTA
>CACZHN010000219.1 GCA_902780985.1 uncultured Lachnospiraceae bacterium
GGAAATACTGGATATACCGAAATACGGATGCGTAAATATCCATGCATCCCTGCTCCCTAAGTACAGAGGTGCATCTCCGATCGAAGCCTCTATCATGAACGGGGACGAGAAGACCGGAATTACCATCATGTATATGGCAAAGGGGCTTGATACGGGAGACATCATTACAGCAGGTGATATGCCGATAGAAGTATATGACACCACCGAGTCTCTTACGGAAAAGCTTTCACAGCTGGGAGCTGAGCTTATAGTAAATGTAATCCCTGCTCTTGAGAACGGTACGGCATCGAGAACTCCTCAGACGGAGGAGGACAGCTGCTATGCCGGAAAGCTGGATAAGGAAATGGGAAGACTGGACTATACACGTCCGGCCGCAGAACTGGAAAGGCTTATAAGAGCCATGTATCCGTGGCCATGCGCATTTACGGAACTGGGCGGAAAGAGCCTTAAGATCCTCGGAGCAAAGGTGGATGAATCCTTTGAAGATAAGGGAGAAGCTCCGGGAACAGTTATAAATGTTACCAAGAAACTTATCACGGTTAAGTGCGGAGAAGCTGCGCTTACCATCACAAAGCTTCAGCCGGAAGGCAAGAAGCCGATGGATACGGTGGCATTCCTTAACGGATATAAGGTATCGGTAGGAGAGCATTTCGGCTGATACACGGAATAAGATTATATTAGGATTGAGATTCTATGGATATAGACGCAAGGGACATAGCATACAGAATACTTCTGGAAATAGAGAAGAGCGGCGGCTTCATGGGCGATGCCCTGGAGACTGCACTCAGGAAGAATCAGTTTTCCGATAAGAAGGAGAGGGCATTTCTCACCAGACTTACGGAAGGCGTGACCGAAAGAAGACTTACTCTGGATTTTCTTATCAGAAAGTTTTCCAAAACACCTTTCAATAAACTGAAGCCGGAAGTACTGACACTCCTCAGAATGGGAGTTTATCAGATCGTATTTATGGATGCTGTACCCGACAGAGCTGCTGTAAGCGAGACCGTAAGACTTACGGAAAAGCATAAGCTGAAGAATCTTACCGGCTTTGTAAATGCGGTGCTCAGAGCTGTTATCAAAGCAGGAGAAGAGAACCGGCTTAAGGGCATGATGGGTTCTTCCAAAGAAGTGAGATACTCAACGCCCGACTGGATATGCGGATTTCTTACAAAGACTTACGGTAAGGAAGAAGCGGATAAGATCCTTTCTTCCCAGTTTGAAGACAGACCTCTTACCGTAAGAGTCAATACAGGTAAGATAAAGCCGGAAGAACTGGCGAAGATGTTTTCCGAAGCCGGAGTGAAAGTCGAGAAAGGAAGTGTATCCGAGAATGCCCTGAAGTTAAGCGGATACGATCATGTAAGAAAACTCCCGGGATATGCCAAGGGATATTTCTCCGTGCAGGATGAAAGTTCCATGGCGGCTGTGGAAAGGCTCTTTTACCACGGAGCGGCAGACAGCAAGGGAAAGATTAAAGTGCTGGATCTCTGTGCGGCACCCGGAGGTAAATCTCTTTACATGGCTGAACTCCTCGGAAAAAGAGGACTCATCACTTCAAGAGATATATCCGAAGATAAGACGGATCTTATAAGAGAAAATGCAGAGCGTCTGGGACTGGACAGCGTAACGGTGGAAGAAAGAGATGCCGTATCACTGGACGGTGACTGGATAGGTCGTGCGGATATAGTAATAGCGGATGTTCCGTGTTCCGGTCTCGGAGTCATGGGACATAAGAATGATATAAAGTACCACGTTTCACCTGAAGGCATGAAGGAACTCAGCGAGCAGGCGGCTGTCATTATCAGAAATGCAGCCATGTATGTAAAGCCGGGCGGAGTGCTTATGTACTCCACATGCACACTTAACCCGGGTGAAAACGGTGAGGTTGTAAGGAAATATATGGAAACCGGCGGAACAGACGAAGGATTCAACTTAATAGAAGAGAAGACATTTCTTCAGGGAGTGGATGACTGTGACGGATTTTACTATGCCGTACTTAAGAAGAAGGCAGACATTTCCTCCATGTATCCGGAAGAACTTGAGGAGTACCTGACAGGACTGGGTTATCCGAAGTTCCGTTCGGCACAGGTTTTCTCCTGGCTCCACGAAAAGTATGTGGGAACGGCGGAAGATATGACGAACCTTCCGAAGGATATGAGGGAGAAACTGGAGAAAGAGCTGATCCATGTGGAAGAGGAAACCCGACAGGTATCCAAGATAGACGGCACCATCAAGTTCCTCTTCAGAATGGAAGACGGTCAGATGATAGAGACCGTATTTATGAAGTATCATCACGGAAACTCCATATGTATATCCAGCCAGTGCGGATGTGCCATGGGGTGTAAATTCTGTGCGTCCACGATAGGAGGATGCATCAGAAATCTTACTGCCGGCGAGATGCTGGGACAGATTTACGCTGCCATGAGACTTACGGGAGAAAAGATCTCCAATGTAGTTGTGATGGGTACCGGCGAGCCGATGCAGAATTACGATAATCTGATCAGATTTATCAAGCTTCTCACCCATGAGAAGGGTTATAACCTTTCGGTGAGAAATATCACGGTATCGACCTGCGGAGTTGTTCCTAAGATCGAGAAGCTGGCAAAAGAGGGACTTCCTATAACTCTTGCGCTGTCGCTGCATGCACCGACGGATGAGCTGAGACGTACCCTCATGCCTATAGCAAACCGCTATACTCTGAAGGAAACTCTGGAGGCGTGCGAGCATTATTTCGATAAAACGGGAAGACGCCTCACTGCCGAGTACAGCCTGATGCACGGCATCAATGACACGGCGGAATGCGGGGAAACTCTGGGGGCTCTTTTAAAGGGCAGAGGATTCCATGTAAACCTTATTCCGGTAAACCCCGTTAACGAGACAGATTTTAAACCGGGCAATGCTTCGGATATTCAGGCATTCAAGAAAATACTTGAAAAATACGGAATAAATGTTACTATTAGAAGAGGTTTGGGCGCAGATATTGACGCTGCGTGCGGGCAATTACGAAGACGGAGGGAAACAAGCAGTTGATTTCTGTAGGCAGAACTGATAAAGGCAGAAAACGCAGCAATAATCAGGACTGTATCTTTGTTAGCTATGGTCCCATAGGTCCGCTTCCGAACCTGTATATAGTAGCTGATGGAATGGGTGGGCATGCCGCAGGAGATTTTGCGTCCAGATTTGCCATATCCGTTATGTTGGATTTCATAAAGAAGTCCACTATAACCAACCCTATATCGCTGCTCAAACGTGCCATGATCCTTGCCAGCAACGAGATTTACAAAGAAGCTGAGAAAGACAAGGATAAGATGGGCATGGGTACCACTATGGTCTCATGCGTTATAGACGGAAATGAAGCTTATATCGCCAATATCGGCGACAGCAGGCTTTATATTATAAATGACGATATTAAGCAGATCACACTCGATCATTCTCTGGTCGAGGAGCTGATCAGAACGGGTCAGCTTGATCGGAAAAAAGGCAGAAATCATCCTGAGAAGAATATCATAACCCGTGCTATGGGTTCAAGGGATGAAGCGATGCCTGATTTTTTTGAGATAACACTTAATCCGGGCGACCGCATACTTATGTGTTCGGACGGACTCTCAAATATGGTAGAAAATGACGAGATTAGAGATATAATCACAGAAGCAAGATCACCTGAAATCGCAGTTGAGATGCTTATTGAAAAAGCTAATTACTATGGCGGAAACGATAACATTTCCGTTATAGTCGTAAGTTGCTAGTGAGGTACAAACATGCTTAAACCGGGAACTATTCTGGATGATAGATATGAAATAATAGATGTAGTCGGAACAGGCGGAATGTCTACGGTATACAGAGCCAAGGACGAAAGACTTAAGAGATTTGTTGCCATTAAGGTGCTTAAATCCGATTACAGCAGTGATGCTAACTTTGTTTCAAAGTTCCGTGCCGAGGCACAGTCATCTGCAGGACTTACGCATCCTAACATTGTCAGTGTATACGATGTATGTGAGGATGACGGAAGATATTTTATAGTTATGGAGCTGGTAGAGGGTATCACTCTTAAGGAGTACATTAACCTCAACGGAAGACTCTCTATGGATCAGGCACTGAATTTCTCTATTCAGATCGCATCAGGCCTTGAAGCAGCCCATGAACATCATGTCATTCACAGAGATATAAAGCCTCAGAATATCATTGTATCCAAGAGCGGAACCATTAAGATATTTATTCACTTGGTATAACCATGTATGAGATGGTAACCGGACGTGTTCCTTTCGAGGGCGACACCAACGTAGCCATAGCGCTCATGCATATTCAGAATGACCTGATACCTCCGCGCGAGCTGTATCCGGACATATATCAGAGCTTTGAGAAGATAATCCTTAAGGCAACACAGAAGAAGCCGGAGAGAAGATATCTCACAGCGGCTGCTCTTATTGCGGATTTAAAGAGGGTTAAGGACAACCCTAGTATAGATATAATCGTAGCTCCGACAACATCGGTTTCAAATGCACCGACTCATCAGTTCTCTGCAGAGGATATGAGAAAGATCAAGAACGAAACAGCCCAGAAGAAGGATGTTGACGAACTTGATGCAGCTATTGCTGCAGCCGGAAGAAGCCAGATG
>CACZHN010000220.1 GCA_902780985.1 uncultured Lachnospiraceae bacterium
CAGAAGTTAGTTTTGTAGACACAAGGGTACTGAAGACAGACCCGAAGTTAGTTTTGCATTCAAGTTTTTTATAAAAATTTTGATAACTTGTGTCACATTTACTATAATGCCTTCGAATGTATAAATGTAAGTACTTGCAAAAGAGAGAATTTGAATATGAGAAAAGCAGTTCATAATGATCTGGAGCTGCTGGAACTGATAAAGTCCGATGCCGACAGAGGCCTTAAGGCTCTGATGGATCAGTACTCAGGGTTCGTATATCATATCGTGCGTGAGAGACTGAAGGGAAAAGAACAGGACATTGAGGAATGCGTCGCTGATGTTTTCACGGAATTCTTTTACGGTATAGACAAAGTGGATACGGACAGAGGAAGTATCAAGGCTTATCTTGCCACCATGGCGGCGAGGAGGTCTGTGGACAGGTTCAGGAAGCTTTCCGGTCATGAAGAAATTGAAGAGATAGAAGAAACGGTAACGGATACCTCTGAAGGACCCGAACAGATTGCCATTAAGAGCGAGGAAAGCCGCCGGATGCTGGAGGAGATAAAAAGTCTGGGAGAACCCGATTCTGTGATCTTATACAGAAGATACTTTTTGTCTCAGCCGGTAAAGGATATAGCAGACTGTATGGGCATGAAAAGCAACAGTGTAACCAAGAGGATACAGAGAGCGCTGAAGGTGCTGAAGGTCAGATTGGAGGGAGAGTATGAAAGATAATCTTTTTGAGGAAAAGATTATCCACAGCTTTGACGGATTATCCGTTGAAGAGATGGATGAGCTTTTAAAGGATATCGATCCCTGCGACTTCAGTATGGATGACGGAATCTCTAAGAAGAGAATTGAAAGAAAAGTTCTGAAGGACACGAAGGCAGGGGCGAAAAAACAATCAGTGAAGTTCAGAGGTCTTGCGGCTGCGGCGGTATTGATAATCTGTACTGTCGGATTCTTCTCTGTCAATGTAGAAGCAAGAGAATTGCTGAAGAGGCTTTTCTCATTCATACCGGGAATCGGTGTGGTTGAATCGGATACAAGCTATTATGTTCTTGACGACAGTACGGCATCTGTGACGGATGCGGGCTTTGCTGCGGAAGATGATAAGCTTCGGATCAAAGTAATGTCGGCATCGGTCAGGGAAGGCCGGGCTGAGATAAGATATGTGGCTGAACTTAAGAAAGCTGACCCGGAATACATTTATGATATGACTTCCGAAAATATGCCGGCGGCCGAAGCAAATGCCCTGATGGCCGAATACTATAACGGTGAAGGTTACGGAGAATGCTTCGATATATCGACCGATACGGAAATTTACGGACAGGTTATCCGCTCGTCGGAGGCTTCTCTTTACATAGGAGATAAAGAGTATAAGGTTGAAACTTCGGACTGTAACTTCGGCGAGGCTTCGGGCTGGAAGAATCTTGAGGTGTGTGATGTGTTCGTGATAGATCAGGCTTCATTTGATGAGACGCAGGAGATGATGCTGAAGGTAGGCGGACTTTCCGTGCCTCTGCATTTTACCGAGGCTTCGGCTTATGAGACCAAGGAAGCTCTGAATGAAGAGAATAATACCTGTACAAGGAACGGAGTGACCCTGGTGGCGGATCCGGAATGGAAAGAAGATGCTTTCTATGTGGATGTTTACGTATCGGATTACGGCGACTATAAGGAGCTGGACAGCCTGTGGGGTGGATCCGGATATGCTGAAGCAGATCAGTGCTATCCGTACATTATGGTGGACGGAACAATGGTTGAGGCGACTGTGGACAGCAGCAGGACGGGAGCAACGCATTTCGTATTCAGCTACGACGAGATCGGCAGAAGTGACAGCTATGAGCTGCATTTTCCGCTTATCTCCATGATAAAAGATGAAGAGGTGACCATAGAGCTGGGAGATAAGACACCGGGTGAAACAGTAGAAGCCTATGGTAGAGAGGTTAAGGGACAGTCTTCGGATCTGATAAAGGTCGAGAAGGTTGAACTGATACCGAGACGGGGTATCATCGATCCGCAGTACGACTGGGATTCATATACTATATATGCGGACAGCGGATTCGATAAAGAGGTTGTCGATATTGCGAAGATCAAAACCGCCGGGGGTGCGGATAAGCAGACCACCCTTACGTATTTCAGAAATGCATCCTTCGACGGCAGAGAGATTGACGGAATAACCAACATGGTGAATTCGAGTCCCGATGATATCCCGGATCAGTGGACGGAAGTACCGCTGGGAGAAAAACTTGAAGATGTACACACTATAACTCTTAAAAATGCGGTATATGACCTGAAATATGATTTTACATTTAACTTAAGCAGATAAAGGAGATATGATATGAGACGTAAACTTACTGTACTTGGAATTACACTTGCGATGGCGGCAGCATTTGCCGGATGTTCAGCGGATGCAGTAAAGGATACAAAGCCTGCGGAAGCGGTAACAGTAGAGGAGACAAAGGAAAAGCAGGAAGATAAGACTGTCGAGACAACCACGGAAGCGCCTGCAACCGAGGCGCCTGCGACTGAGGCGCCGTCAACGGAGGCACAGAAGGAAGAGACCAAGAATGCCGAAGTTGCCAAGTCCGAGACAAAGGATGCAAAGGAAGTAAAGACCGAAGCAAAGGCGGATACGCCCAAGCAGGAGAAAAAATCCGAAGAGACTGCTGCAGCAGATGCATCCGATAAAGCAGCAGCTGTAGCCGAGGAGCCTCAGGAAAGTGGAGACTTTATCAAGGATATGGGAATCCAGGGAAGCTGGCGCGGATCAATCTACACAAGAGTCAGCGCTTCATTTGCCGAAGACGGAGCGGGTTACCTTGCGGAAGTCCGCTGGTCCGGAAGTTATAATGAGGAAAAGATCTGGACTATGTCTCTCAGCTATGACAGCACCACGGGTAAATACAGTTACTCCGATGCTCAGGTATGTGATCGTACATATGCCGATGACGGAACATATACAGATGAAATTTTATCAAACGGCGGTACCGGATTCTTTTATCTTGTTGACGGAACGCAGCTTTTCTGGCATGATGATGAAAATGTTGCCGAATATGATGAAATAGCCCTTGACTTTGAATAAAAGGTATGGTATTCTATCGCACGATGAGCTGCCGTAGACAGCAGGTGTCGATAGACGTAACACAGAACCGGACTTAAAAACGGGGAGTTACCTGCCGAGGAAGAGTCGTGAGTTTTAGTAATTATCACCTCTGTACTACGAGTAGTACAGAGGTTTTCTTTTTTTACGATAAGCCTGAATGAGCAGCCATTAATTTATAAGGAGGTACTGATTCATGGCAAAGGTTGAACTTAAGGCACCTATTGTTGAGGAGATTAAGGCTAATCTCGAAGGTGCTAAGTCTGTTGTGCTTGTAGATTATCTTGGTCTTACAGTTGAGCAGGATACAAATCTTCGTAGAGCAACCAGAGAAGCTGGTCTTATCTACAAGGTTTACAAGAACACAATGGTTAAGAGAGCAATCGAAGGAACAGAGTTCGCAGAGATCGCTAAGGATCTTGAGGGTCCTACAGCAGTTGCAATTTCTAAGGATGATGCAACAGCACCTGCGAGAGTCATTGCAAATTTTGCAAAGACAGCTCCGAAGCTTGAGATGAAGTCAGGTATCGTTGAGGGAACTTACTACGATACAGAGGGAATCAAGGCTATTTCACAGATCCCTTCAAGAGAAGAGCTTCTTTCAAGACTTCTTGGAAGTCTCCAGTCACCTATTACTAACCTGGCTCGTGTTATTAACCAGGTTGCTGAGCAGAAGGCTGAGGCTTAATAACAGATTGTACATCAGGTACAAAGAAAACTATTATGTACGGCATCGGGCCGTAAAACAGATTTTATTAGGAGGATATTAAAATGACTATTGAAGAGTTAGTAGCAGCAATTGATGAGCTCTCAGTTCTTGAGCTCAATGACCTTGTAAAGGCTATCGAAGAGAAGTATGGTGTATCAGCAGCAGCTGGTGTTGTAGTTGCAGCAGCAGGCGCTGGCGCAGCTCCTGCAGAGGAGAAGACAGAGTTCGACGTTGAGCTTACAGACGTTGGAGCAGAGAAGATCAAGGTTATCAAGGTTGTTCGTGACGTAACAGGTCTTGGTCTCAAGGAAGCTAAGGAAGCAGTTGAGTCTGCACCAAAGATCCTTAAGGAAGCTGTCACCAAAGATCCTTAAGGAAGCTGTTTCTAAGGAAGAAGCTGACGAGATCGCTAAGAAGTTCGAGGAAGTTGGAGCTAAGGTTACTCTTAAGTAATTTAATCCGTAATTTGAACTTATTTACACCCGGTGACCCGGTTTTGGGGTTGCCGGGTGTTTTCTTCATTTAATCTTAAGAAAAAAGTGTTGACACACATTTGATTATTTGTTAAAGTATTAAATTGTCATTATAGGCAAATTGCGCCCTTTTGGCGGTTTCCTATAATAGAAAAAATAATTCAAGGGGTGAATACGTCAATGAGAAACTACAGGATGCGTCCTATCACATCAGGCAAGAACACACGTATGAGCTATGCCGGCAAGCAGGAAGTGCTGGAAATGCCCAACCTTATAGGTGTTCAGGTA
>CACZHN010000221.1 GCA_902780985.1 uncultured Lachnospiraceae bacterium
GCACGTCAGATAGGTAATTGATATGAAAGACTTTAAGATAGCAGCTGCATCGAAGGATGGGGAAAGAGTAGATACCCATTTCGGATTTGCAACCACTTACAGAATAATAAAAGTCAATACGGATGATAAGACCTGGACTATCGAAAGAGTCCAGGAACTTAACTTTCCGGGAGCAGAGACAACGGGAGATACACGATGTTGGGGTCGTGATGAAGGAAAGGTTACATTTACAGCAGAAGCATTAAAGGATTGTAAATATCTGCTGGTCAGCAAGATCGGACCTCATCCTCAGCGTATTCTCGCAAGATATAACTTCGAATGCCTTGAAACAAATATGACTCTTGAAGAGGCGGTACCGAAGATAATCGAATTTGAAGAGAGATTGGGATGAAGTCCTCACAAATAGTTTTAGGAGGATTTTTAAAATGAAATTAAAGAACGTTATCAGAAAAACAGCAGCACTCGGACTTGCACTCGCATTTACGGTTACAGGATCGGGATGCGGAACAGAATCAGCAAAGGGAGAAGCGACAACAGTAGAAGCAGCTGAGACAGAAGCGGCTGAGACAACAGAAGCCGCAAAGACAGAAGCTGAGGCAACAGAAGCCGGTGCAACAGAGGCATCAGGCGAGGTTCAGACTGTTAAGGTTGCATGGCAGACAAACTCTTATCCTCTTGCTTATGAGGATGAAAGCGGAAATCTTACAGGTTATGAGATTGAAGTTATCAAGCTTGTAGACGAAGCTCTTCCACAGTATAATTTCGAGTTCGAACTTGCCGGAACACAGGATGCGGAGTACGCAGGACTCAGTGCCGGAAAGTATGATGTGGTTCTTTCAAATGCATTCTACACAAAGGAAAGAGATGAGGCTTATGCACTTCCTGAGAATCCTATCGGTGCATCTCTTGTAGGTATCATCGTTAAGAAGGGAACAGAGGGAGTAACGGACTTTGCCAGCGCAGCAAGTGCAAACTACAAGCTTTCACCGATCCTTGCAGGTGACGGACTGTACTACGTTGTATATAAGTACAATGAAGAGAACCCTGATAACCAGATCAATCTTGAAGCAACAGACAGTGCGGATTCTTTCATGAATTCACTGGGCTGGGTTGCATGTTATCAACGAAGAAGGAGATCTTCATGAGTATGATGAAAAGCTGGACTTCTATGACTGCCGTTCCGTATACACCTATTCTGTAGTAAGAAAGGATGAGCAGGAACTGGCTGATGCTATAAGCGTTGAGCTTGGTAAGCTCCGTGAAGACGGAACTCTTTCAAAGCTTTCCGAGCAGTTCTACGGATACGACGCATTTCAGTATGATTCAAGTAACTAATGCATGATTAACGGAGAGGCAATATGAGAGCTTTTAAGTGGGACATATTTTTAGATTTTATAGTCAAGGTTCTGCCGTATCTGTCGGTGACTTTGATATATGTTGTCGGCTCTGTATTCTTCGGGTTTTTGATCGGTCTCGGCATAGCAGCGCTGAGACTGTCGAAGAGCCGCGTGTTTCGCGGTATAGGAAGTGTTTACGTGACCATTCTCAGATCGGTTCCGTCCATAGTTCTTCTGTTCATCATTTACTACGGATTGCCGCTCTGGTTCCGGAACAGATTCGGAATAGATATGAGTGATGTAAGTACGCTGGTTTATGTGATTGTTACATTTTCGCTTTTGCTGGGTTCGTCCATGTCGGAAATCATAAGAACGGCATACCTTTCGGTTCCGAAGGGGCAGTACGAAGCAGCTGTCATGGTGGGACTTACGCCGGTACAGGCTATAAGAAGGATCATCTTTCCGCAGGGCTTCATAGTTGCTCTTCCGAACTTCGGAAATATCTTCATCTTCATGCTGAAGGAAGGTGCGCTGGCTTATACCATAGGACTTCATGATGTTCTGGGACGAGGTATGTACCTCAGCGGACTGAAGGCAAATGTATATAACTTAGAGCTTTATGTGGCACTTACACTGATCTACTGGCCGTGTACTTTCATACTTGAAAAGATATTCAAAGCATGGGAGAAGGCACTTCGAAATAAAAAACACAGAAAGAAGGAGAGCGTATGATAGACACAAAGCAGATGTTTGAAAATTTCTGGACCATCGCTGCTTTCCTTCCGGTAACTATAAAACTGACCATAGGAGCGCTGCTGATAGCAATCCCGGTTTCTTTCCTCTTTGCGGCAGTGGAACTTAAGAAGGTTCCGGTACTTACGCAGATCGTGAGACTGTATCTGTCGGTGATCAGAGGAACCCCGATGCTTCTGCAGATGTTCGTTATATATGCGCTGATCCCTTTCTGGCTGAATTCGTTTTTTCAGGCCATAGGAAAGGAGATAAATATCTATGATATAGATCCGATCTGGTATGCATATATCGCAATATCCCTTTCGGCCACCGCATTTCTGACGGAAGCTATAAGATCTTCCATCCTTGCGGTAGATAAAGGTCAGATGGAAGCGGGATACATGGTCGGTCTGAGTAAATGGCAGATATACAGAGAGATTATTATTCCGCAGGCACTTACGGTTGCCCTGCCGATTCTGGGAAATGTAATCGTGGACGTCATCAAGTCAACATCCCTTGCATTTACCATGTCCGTTACGGAAGTAATGGGAAAAGCCAAGATAATCGGAGGAATGACAACGAAGTATCTGGAAATGTATATAAATGCATTTATCGTTTATGTTGTATTTATCTTTTTTGTGGAACTGGTGATCAAAAGGATAGAGAAGTTTGCAACCAGATATAAACGCGCTCTGTAAGGGAGGAAGGATATGCTGGAAATAAAGAACGTGAAGAAAAGCTTTAAGAATCTTGAGGTTCTTAAGGATGTATCCCTGGAGATAGCGGACGGGGAGGTTGTGGTAATTCTCGGCCCGTCGGGATCCGGTAAGACCACGCTTCTCAGAAGCATCAGCTTTCTTGAAAAGGCGGATGACGGAACGCTTGTTCTGGGAGATAAAACAGTCAGCCTGAAGAAGGCAACGAAAAAACAGATAACAGAATTAAGAAAAAACATGGCTTTCGTATTTCAGAACTATAACCTGTTTGCCAACAAGACAGTCCTGGAAAATGTAATGGAAGGTCTTACGGTAGCCAGAAAGGTTCCGAAGCAGGAAGCAAGAGAGAGGGCACTTGAAGCACTTGAATGGGTAGGTGTTTTAGATAAAAAGGATTCATATCCTTCGGAGCTTTCGGGAGGACAGCAGCAGAGAGTGGGAATCGCCAGAGCTGTTGTGCTGAATCCGGAAGTCATACTTTTCGATGAGCCTACATCGGCACTGGATCCCGAGCTTGTAGGTGACGTGCTGGAACTTATCAAGAAGGTAGCGAAGAAGGGCATCACGATGATAGTCGTAACCCATGAGATCTCATTTGCCGAAGAAGTGGCAAGCAAGATCGTTTTCATGGACGGCGGAGTCGTAGTGGAATCCGGAAAACCTTCGGAAATACTTGTTTCTCCTAAGGAGGAAAGAACAAGGGAATTCCTTGCGAGAGTACTTCCGAAAGATATGTATTATATATAAGAGAAGTGTTGCACTTCCCAAAACTATGTATTATAATCCTATATAGTTGGTAGGAAAACAATGAATAAAGACATAAATATAAGATTATTTAAGGAGGGTTAGAAATGAGCGACATTAAGGAAAGTTCACTGGAACTTATAGGAAAGACACCGATACTTAAGCTGAGCAGATATGCGGCAAAGGCTGAGGTTACCGATGCGGTTATCCTCGGAAAGCTGGAGTATCTGAATCCTGCGGGATCGGTTAAGGATAGAATCGCACTTGCAATGATCGAAGATGCGGAGAAGAAGGGAATTCTCGCACCGGGAGCTACTATCATCGAGCCTACATCGGGAAATACCGGAATCGGTCTTGCAGCAGTTGCGGCAGCTAAGGGTTATCATGCAATCCTTACACTGCCTGACACCATGAGCGTTGAGAGAAGAAATCTTCTTAAGGCATACGGCGCAGAGATCGTTCTTACAGAAGGCGCAAAGGGTATGAAGGGAGCTATCGAGAAGGCCGAAGAGCTCAATAAGAGCATCGAAGGTTCTATCATTCTCGGACAGTTCGTAAATCCTGCAAACCCTGAGATACATAAGAAGACTACAGGTCCTGAGATCTGGGAGCAGACAGACGGAAAGGTAGATATCTTCGTAGCAGGTGTCGGCACAGGCGGAACACTTACAGGTGTAGGCGAGTACCTTAAGTCACAGAATCCTGATGTAAAGATCGTTGCTGTTGAGCCTGCAACAAGCCCTGTTCTTTCAAAGGGTGAGGCAGGTCCTCATAAGATCCAGGGAATCGGTGCCGGATTTGTACCGAAGACACTTAACACAGATGTATATGATGAAGTCATCGCAATCGAAAATGATGACGCATTTAAGGAAGGAAAAGCATTTGCTGTCAGCGAGGGTATCCTTGTGGGTATCTCATCGGGAGCTGCACTTAAGGCAGCATCCATACTTGCAAAGCGTCCGGAGAATAAGGGCAAGACAATCGTTGCACTTCTTCCGGATTCCGGAGACAGATATCTTTCAACTCCGCTTTTTACCAACTAATGATTTCGAAACCTAAAACCGGTTAACAGACAGGGGGGATGAGATGAAAATTTCGACAAGAGGTAGATATGCGATCCGTGTCATGATCGACCTTGCGGAACACGGATTCGGGGAATATATCCCGCTTACCGACATCGCAAGGAGACAGGATATATCGGAGAAATACCTTGAGGCAATCGTTGCATCACTTGTAAAGGCAGGCCTTCTGGTAGGACTCAGAGGAAAGAAAGGCGGATACAGACTCACCAAGCGTCCTGAGGATTATACACTGTATGATATCCTCAAGATTACGGAAGGATCCTTCGCACCTGTTTCCTGCCTGGAGACAGAAGAGAATACATGTGAGCGTGCATCGAGCTGCAAAACACTTGCAGTTTGGACAAACTTTGAAAAGATCATCGTAGACTACTTCAAGAACATCAAGCTGGACAGCCTTGTTGGCGATGAAGAATGCTACGACTACATAATCTGATGGCGGATGGCACTCGGGGACGGGGTCGATTAGTCAAAATGAAACACGGGGACGGAGGTCAC
>CACZHN010000222.1 GCA_902780985.1 uncultured Lachnospiraceae bacterium
ATCTATATCACTGTCTGCAAGAAGCATCAGTCTGTCATCATAGGCACCAAGTCTTTCGCCCCTCATCTTTATCTGTGACATTGACTCCTCGCCTGATACATAGAGAATCTTTGTGTCCTCCTTTACCAGGTTCCTGCACATTTCCAGAAGAAGTGTTGACTTACCTATTCCCGGAGCACCACCCACCAGAACGAGAGAACCCTTTACGATTCCTCCTCCCAGAACACGGTCCAGCTCACCTATATTTGTCTTTATTCTGGTCTCCTGAGCAGAAGAAACCTCTTTTATACTGGTAGGCTTCGGTCTTGCCGCTGCCAGTCCCACTGTGGTACTCTTCCCCCTCTGGACCTTAACTTCCTGCTCTACAAATGTATTCCATTCGCCGCATCCCGGACACTGGCCCAGCCATTTTCCGGATTCATATCCACACTCTTTGCAGAAGAATATCTTTTTATCCTTTGCCATAAAGCCCCCTCAACGCCGCACACCAAAACCCGGTGCTTACGGCGCAACATTTTCTATCATAACGAACAAATCCGATGCATACGCACCGGATTCGCTCTTCTTTACTGCTTTTCTACTATAATCTCTACTGAATCATTTTCCTCAAATCCAACGCTGAGAACAAGCTTTCCTCCAAGGTTGGTACTCATCTTTCCGACATATACGCCGCCAACATGTACCTTATATTCCTTCTCAGGCTCTAGCTCTAATGTAACCTGTGCGTCTTCCTTGCCCTCAATAGTCATGACAACCTTCTCACCGTTTGTCATAAAACCGTGTACTGCAGTTCCCGGAACCGACTCATATACGAACATACCGTTTCTTTCGAGTTTGGTTATTTCATTAAATGTTTTTATCTTATAGCTGTCACCGTTATATACAAAGCCGTCCTGCTTTGTCTTGCTTGTCAGCTCATAATTTCCAAAACTGAGTGATCCGTTCTCCTCCTCGCGGATGAGTTCCTCAATTACTGCCATCTTTATAATACCTCCCAAATAACTATTAAACGGAGAATGACTCCATCTACAGTTTATCATAAATTCACGGTATAAACACCTTAAAAAATTATTATTTTCACTTTTTGGTGAAAATTGCTTTGTCATCCTTTACGGAGACAGAAACCTTATCACCACGGGATACATTTCCCGCTAATATTTCCTCTGACAGGACATCCTCGATGTATGTCTGGATAGCCCTTCTCAGCGGTCTGGCACCGAACTTCTTGTCGTAACCCTTCTTAAATACAAAGTCTCTTACCTTTACACCGAAGTTAAGCTTAAGTCCGAGACCTGCCTCAGCTCTCTTCTTCAGCTCGTTCAGCTGGAGAGTCGTGATGCTCTTGATATTATCTTCCGTAAGAGATCTGAATACGATGATATCGTCCAATCGGTTAAGGAATTCCGGACGGAAAAGCTTTTTAACCTCTTCCATAACGCCGTCCTTCATAGCCTTGTGGACATTATCCGCATTTTCCTCCTCGGTTCTGAAACCAAGGGACTTCGGCTCGATTATCTTCTCGGCACCGATATTGGATGTCATGATGATGATCGTATTCTTGAAGTCTACTTTTCTTCCCTTCGAATCGGTTATCATACCGTCATCGAGAACCTGAAGAAGCACGTTGAATACATCCGGGTGAGCCTTCTCGATCTCGTCGAACAGAAGCACACTGTACGGATTCTTTCTTACTCTGTCTGAAAGCTGACCGCCTTCATCGAATCCCACATAGCCCGGAGGCGAACCTATCATCTTAGATACGCTGTGCTTTTCCATGTATTCGGACATATCAACTCTGATCATGCTCTTTTCATCTCCGAAGAGTGCCTCAGCAAGAGCCTTTGAGAGTTCTGTCTTTCCTACACCGGTGGGTCCCAGGAATAAGAAGGAACCGATCGGTCTCTTAGGATCCTTAAGTCCCACGCGGCTTCTCTTGATTGCACTTGCAACCGTCGATACAGCCTCATCCTGTCCGATGATCCTCTTATGAAGAACCTGCTCCAGTTTAAGCAGTTTCTGCTGTTCCGAAGTGGATATTCTCGAAACCGGAACCTTGGTCCATACGGATACAACTCCGGCGATGTCATCAGCATCCACTATCAGATTTTCTTCCGAAACCTTCTTTGAAGCACGACGGAGCTTCTTCGCCTCGGCACGGTCCATTTCCTTCTTAAGCCCCGATGCACCCTCGAAATCTCCTTCTTCAAGGAGCTGAAGCATCAGCTTCTCATAGTCCGGCTCTTCTTCGAACTTGGACTTCTTTATCTCCTTACCGTATCCGCCCAGTCTCTTTCTGGCCGAAGCTTCGTCGATAAGGTCGATTGCCTTATCCGGAAGGAATCTGTCATTGATATATCTTATGGAGTAATCCACCGCAGCTTCCATAGCCTCGTCGGAAATGCTTACTCCGTGGAACTCTTCGTATTTCTTCGAAAGTCCTCGAAGGATTTCAAGAGTCTCGTCTCTTGTAGGTTCTTCGACACTTACAGGTTGGAAACGTCTCTCCAGTGCCGCATCCTTCTCGATGTGCTTTCTGTACTCAGCAAGAGTCGTAGCACCGATAACCCTGATCTCTCCTCTTGAAAGAGCCGGCTTAAGTATGTTGGAAGCATCGGTTGTACCCTCTGCTCCGCCTGCACCGATGATGGTATGAAGCTCATCAATAAATAAAATGATGTCGTCATCTCTCTTAACTTCGCTGATAAGATTCTTTATCCTCTCCTCAAAGTCACCTCTGTATCTTGAGCCCGCAACCATACCCGAAAGGTCCAGTGCGTAAATCTTCTTGGTCTTCATATCTTCAGGCACCGTACCGGCAGCGATAAGCTGTACCAGGCCTTCAACCACTGCAGTCTTACCTACGCCCGGCTCGCCTACGAGACATACGTTATTCTTCATCCTTCTGGAAAGGATCTGCATAACTCTGAATATCTCGTCTTTTCTTCCGATAACAGGATCGAGCTTGCCCTTCTCCGCTTCCTTGGACATATTTCTTGCGTATCTGTCCAGCATCGGAGTAGCCGCACGGCCCGTTCTCTTTCCGGCCGCATACATTTTATAATCCTGCTTTGCAAACTTCTGATTGAAGCCGCAGGTCCTGATGATATCCGTATAAATCTTTTCTATATCAAGCTTTGAGGATGTAAGAAGCTTATATGCAGCGCTGTCCTTATTCTTCAGCATTGCAAGCAAAACATGCCCGGTACCGACTTCGTCGGAACCGAGCCTGATTGACTCCTGATACGCATCCTCAAGAATTTTTTCAAGTTTTGCGGAATACTTCTTTTTCTCATTTCCCGTATTCCCCACTTCCGGATCATATACCATTCTGATCATGTTCATCATGGTATCCGGCTTAACCCCCGCATCCGTCAGGACACTATAGGCCACTCCGTCATGGAGAGTGAGAAAGGAAAAGAGTACGTGGTACGACTCGATGTTCTGATTCTTCATCTTCTTGGCTGTAGTCTCAGCCTCGAGAAGCACCTTCGTAAGAATATCCGAAAGTTTGTACTTACTATTGCTCATCTATAGCCTTTCCTATATCATGGCGCATGTATTTATTATCGAAATCTACCCATTCAGTAGCCTTATATGCATTTGCTCTGGCTTCGAAAAGGTCTTTTCCGAGAGCTGTAATTCCGATTACACGACCGCCGTTTGTAACGATCTTGCCTTCGTCATTGAACTTTGAACCTGAGTGGAATGCGAAATATCCGTCCTTACCCTTGAAGTTCTCAAGCCCCTTCATCTCGAAGCCCTTCTCGTAACTTACAGGATAACCGTCTGATGCAAGCATAACGCATACTGCTGCGTTGTCTTCAAACTCAAGCTCTATCTGATCAAGTGTTCCGTCGGCACAAGCCTCGAAAACATCCATAATATCATTCTTAAGTCTAGGGATAACAACCTGAGCCTCAGGATCGCCGAAACGAGCATTGTACTCAACTACCTTAGGGCCGTTAGGTGTAAGCATAAGTCCGCAGTACAGAACCCCCTTGAAAGGACGTCCCTCTGCAGCCATAGCATCTATTGTAGGCTGATAAATGTTCTTAAAGCAGAACTCATCAATTTCCTTTGTATAGAACGGACTTGGTGA
>CACZHN010000223.1 GCA_902780985.1 uncultured Lachnospiraceae bacterium
CCGCAATATCGGAAGCCTTTAAAGAACCGTAAACCTTCATACTTTCATCGCAGAGATTCTTCGCTGCAAGAAAATAGCATGACAGAATCGTCTCTATTATGATCCCTGCCACCGGATGGAGTTTGTAAGAAGCAAACATCAGGGCGCCCGTAACGGTTATCGATGTGACCATCACGGTTATTGCCAGAAGAAGTCCGGCTCCGAAGGTTTTCTTAACCATTTTCCTTTCAAGAAAAGCTATGTAGCTTCCGATCCACCTGATGGGATGCGGAAGTGAGTAAGGATCTCCGACTATCCTGTCCAGAATGATACTAAGAGTTAATGCAATTGTATGATATATCCACAATTCTCTCATTTTCTAAAGTTAAGGAAAGCATATAGCCTTCCGTATTTCCAATCATAAAGTCATAATAATCTTTTCCGGTTAGGGTACTCATAATGCCCATTACATTTCCTCCGTGACAGATTATCACAGGAGTTTTCTCACCTGACAGAGATAGTATCTTGTAAAACTCTGCCACGCTTCTTTCTATAAACCGGGTTCTGTCCTCTCCGTTCGGGAAAGGCATGGTTCCGTTACTGTCGATCCAGCGCTGATAATCGGTATTATCCTTTAATTCTTCGTAGTTCTTACCTTCAAAATCTCCGAAGTCGATTTCCTTAAGTCCGTTAACGGTATGCAGTTCTTCATCCGGAAAAAGGATGTCGGCTGTCTGAACCGCCCTTTTCATAGGACTGCTTACAAGGAATATATCTTTTCCTGCCATCTTTCTGATAAAAGAGGCTTTAGCCTCAACAGCTTTTATTCCTTCGGGACTAAGAGAAATATCCGTCTTCGAGCCGATATATCTCTTCTCGAAATTTGCTTCCGTTTTCCCGTGTCTCAGTATAAGAACCTTTTTTACTGTTTTTTCCATAAATACCTCTATAAACCGAAATTAGAAAATACCCAAAGCAGTACTGCCATCAAAAGGAACATATCGCTTTCAAAACATGTGATGAAGTAACCGGCTGTATCTCCTGTCACTCCGCCGAATTCCTTTTCGGTTTTCTTTTTATATAAGAAAACAAGAAGTCCGCCTGCAATGATCATCGGAATTCCGAGTTTGTAATCGATGAAGAGCATCAACCCCAGTCCGATAAGAAGTTGAATGATCAGAGCTACGGGAATAGTTTTCCCCGACTCCTTTGTTTCATTATAAAGCATGCCGCTCTTCTTAGCTTTAGGAAAAACTATGGAAGTGATTCCCGAAAGGCATCTGGCATTCCAGAATATAAGAGCCAGCACCATCAGAATTCTGTAATTCCCGTAAAGAAGGATCATGAATATCGAAACCATTGCGATGATGATCCTGCTGATAATACCGATTATGGCAAAGGAACCAACGTTCGGATCCTTTAATATTTCCAGTTTTTTCTCCCTGTCCGCAAAGGAGCTTAGAGCATCTTTTACATCCATGTATCCGTCCAGATGAAATCCTCCCGTTACCAGAATAGGTATCAGAAGTATCAGTGCACCCATAGCCCAGAACGGCAGTTCAAATGCATAATATAAATATCCGGCTCCGTATATCAGCAGTCCGATGACCGCCCCTATCCAAGGGAAAAATGTGAGGCATTGGGACATGTCATCCTCTTCCCACTTAAATCGGGGCATAGGTATTCTGGAAAACATGCTGAAGGAAACAGCAATCCATCTTAATACTTTCATTCTAAATTCCTATCTCTATAACCTTATCCGCAATCTGCTTTATAGCTTCATTAGTTCTATCCAAATATCTGATATATTTCAGTGTTTCTTCGGAATACTCTTCCTTTGCATCATATACGGAACTGACCACGATCAGTTCTGCCGTTGAGTCTGCCAACAGACGTATATCACGGGCAATCACCTCGGCAAAAAGAGCTTCATCAAGAACCGATTTTTCCGGATTATCATACATCTCATTTCCCACCAGATTGGAAATGCATTCCAGAAGCACCACCGTTTTATCGGGCTCTTTGATCTGAGGAATTATCTCTGTAATATTCAGAGGCACTTCCAAGGTTTCGAAGTCTTTTCCTTCCCGCTGCTTTCTATGCTTTTGAACTCGGGCTTCACCATCTTCATCCATAACTTTCATTGTAGCTACATAAAGCTTATTAGGTAAGTCAAATGTCATAGCCAGTTCTTCTGCTTTCAGGGATTTACCTGTATTCGATTTTCCGATAAAGAAATATATCACGTCTTTTCCTCAAACTATTTATCAAATCTTTCGTATTGATCTATATCCGAATCCGCAAAGGCAGTTCCGCTGTGAAACAGATCGAATACCATATCCAGAAGCGGGAATACCATGACTGCTCCGGTACCCTCACCGAGAGCCATAGAGCCGTCTATAACAGGCTTTAACCCCAGATGATTAAGCGCTCTCATGCATCCCGTCTCACGACCTCTGTGGGATGCTATCATATAGTTCTTAGCTCCCGGACAGAGTCGCTCGGCTGTAAGTGCTGCAACTGCCGATATAAATCCGTCAATGACTACGGGAAGATGATTTACAGCACATCCTATAAAGAAACCCGTAAGTCCGGCTATATCAAATCCTCCTACACACTGAAGAGCCCTTAATGTATCTTCTTTTGTACTATCATTTCCTTTATCTAATCCATGGAAAGTAAGTGTTTCGCGGATCACTTTTCGTTTGTGATCCAGAGCATCATCCGGAAGTCCTGCACCCCTGCCGGTTATCTCGTCGGGATTTTCATTGGTAAGAGCTGCATACAGCGCCGTGGAGGTAGTTGTATTTCCGATTCCCATCTCACCTGTTGCCGCAATATGGAAGCCCTTATCCTTGCACATTTTAGCAATATCTATTCCTATCTCGATTGCCTTGAGACAGTCTTCCTCGGACATGGCAGCTTCTTTTAGTATATCCCCGGTGATATGTCCAACCTTTCTCGGGAGAACTCCCGCAGGAGTCTCATCACAGTCCATCCCGATATCTACGGGAATGATCTCGATAGGATAATTCTTCGTCATCCTTCCCACGGAACTGGCATTATCTCCCATAAGGGATGCTACCATGGCGGTAACTTCCTTTCCGGTCTGGGATACACCCTCCTGAACTACACCGTTATCGGCACAAAATATCACAAGAACCTTTCGGGATATATCGTCGGGAATCTGTCCGGTTACACTACCGATCCTGCAGATTATTTCTTCAAAATCCCCAAGTCCGTCCAGAGGTTTTGCCAGGGAATCCCATTTACGCTTAACAAGTTCATATGATTTCTTGTCCGGGTCATCTATTCTGATTTCAAATAAATCCTGTTTTAACATTTATTTATCCTAATATTTCATATATCTTATCCATATCAAGAGCCTCACGAAGTTCCTTCGCCAGGAGTTCATACTGTGAATCCTTATACTCCTTATAACCGACTATAGAAGAAGTATCTATGGATACACCCTTTCTCTTTGCAAGAATATCTATAAAATGCAAAAGTACTTCCTTTGTATCGAAGAATCCGTGGATATAGGTTCCGAAAATATTATCCTTATAGTAGCCGGTACCCTTTGAAGTAAATTCGTTTACTTCACCCAGTACTGAGGTTTCACCCATATGAATCTCGTATCCGTCAACAGGGCAGTTTTCCATATCAGCAAGTATTCCTTCGGAAGCCGTAACAGTCCCCTTGAAAAGGACCTGTTTTTTCTCGGTTCCGAGGGAGGTTTCTATCGGAAGCAGTCCGAGTCCTTCTTCCTCTCCTCCGCTTTCTACCGCATCTTCATCCTTTACACTTTTTCCGAGAATCTGGAAGCCGCCGCAGATACCGAATATAACAGTTCCTTTATCCTTCTGTCGAAGAAGCCCTCTGTCCAATCCTACTTCCTTGATCCATCTGAGATCGTGGATGGTATTCTTGCTTCCAGGAATAAGAATCATGTCGGGATTTCCCAGCGCCTCGCTGTTATTTACAAATCTTATCGATACCGAAGGCACCTCTTTAAATGGATAAATATCCGTAAAGTTTGAAATATACGGTAGTCTTATAACCGCTATATCCAGCTTTGCATCATCATTTATATC
>CACZHN010000224.1 GCA_902780985.1 uncultured Lachnospiraceae bacterium
ACGAACTCATCTATCGGCTCACGGCCGATAACCACTCCCGCCGCATGAAGGGATGCATGTCTCGGAAGTCCTTCCAGCTGCTTGGACATATCCACCAGGTAGCGGACTTCTTCGCTCTCTTCATACATTTTCTTGAAATCCGGGCTCTGGGACAGGGCCTTACCAATGGTCATATTTACATCCGCGGGGATGGACTTGGCAACCACGTCACAGGTCTTATAGGATATATCAAGAGCACGTCCCACATCTCTGATACAGTTGCGGGCCGCGAGAGTTCCGAAGGTTACGATCTGCACCACCTTCTCTTCGCCGTACTTTTCGGTAACATAGTCTATTACCTTCTGGCGTCCTTCCGGAGCAAAGTCCACGTCTATATCGGGCATGCTGACACGTTCCGGATTAAGGAATCTCTCGAAGATCAGGCTGTACTTGATCGGATCTATATTTGTGATCTTAAGTGTATAGGAAACCAGGCTTCCGGCCGCAGATCCACGTCCCGGTCCTACTCCTATCCCGTTGTTTCTTGCATAGTTTATGAAGTCCCATACGATGAGGAAGTAATCCACGTATCCCATCTTCCTGATGGTCTCCAGCTCGTAATCCAGTCTGTCGGAAAGCTCCTGTGTCACATCCTCGTATCTTTCGCTGAGTCCCGACTTGCAGAGGCGTGACAGATACTCAAAGGCGTCTCCGTCTCCCGGAACATCGTACTTAGGGATCTTCTGCTCACCGAAAACGATATTTACGTTGCATCGCTCGGCAATCTTATGGGTATTTCTCAGAGCTTCCTTGGCATAAGGGAACAGACGCTCCATCTCGTCGGCAGACTTCAGATAGTACTGTCCTCCTTCATAGCGCATTCTCTTCTCATCCTGCACCTTTGCGTTGGTCTGGATGCAGAGAAGTATATCGTGAGCCTCCCAGTCCTCAGCCTTTATATAATGGGAATCGTTGGTAGCTATAAGCTCTATGCCCATTTCCTGGGACATCTTCATAAGCTCTGTGTTGACCAGTGTGTCATCCGCGATTCCGTGGTCCTGCATTTCCAGGAAGAAATTGTCTTTTCCGAATATATCCTGATATTCCTTCGCTACCTTTCGTGCCTCATCCGGAAGTCTCTTACGGATGTAGTAAGCCACTTCGCCCTGAAGGCAGGCGGAAGTACAGATTATACCCTCGTGGTACTCTCTCAGCAGTTCCTTATCTACTCGAGGCTTATAGTAATAGCCCTCGGTAAATCCGCGGGTAACGATCTTGGAAAGGTTGCTGTAACCCTTATCGTTCTCGGCAAGAAGGATAAGGTGGAAGTATCTTTCGTCGTCAGGCGCAATGTCCTTGTCGAATCTGCTTCCCGGTGCCACATAGACCTCACAGCCGATGATAGGCTTTATCCCCTGCTTCTGACATTCTTTATAAAAATCTATAACACCGTACATGACGCCGTGGTCGGTAATGGCCAGGCTGTCGAATCCCAGTTCCTTGGCACGGGACACAAGAAGCGGTATCTTGGCCGCACCGTCAAGAAGACTGTACTCGGTATGTACATGCAGATGTGTGAATTCATTTCCGTTCATATGAAACCCCTACGTTAATGTCTCTTTTTCTTCCTTCTCAAATATTTCCTGTATGCTTTCATATATCTTCTGGCATAGGCAAAGGCCTCGTCCTCCCCACGCTCTGCCAGCATATACAGAAGCCTCTCAAGCTGCTTCTGCGAATACGGATGAAGCAGGTGCTTGCCCTTTCCCTGGAGATAGTATTCCAACGGGCTTCGATCCGTGTAATCCTCTTTCTTATATATCTTGCTTGCCGCAACTCTGTCGCAGAACATTTCAACTATATAGTTATCCGGCATCTTCATGCCGATCAGGCCCTTCTGTTTTCCGGTAATGTCATAATCCACCCAGTACTCCAGATGGTGCTTATTCCTGCCCTTATGATGCAGCCAGGATGAAGTGTAACCCTTATCCTCGCGCTCCGCCTCATTCGGACTTCTGTTTCCCTGAAAATACTTTGCTCCCACCGAGAACTCTGTCCATGAATACTTGGAAAGATCATGCAAAAGTCCCTGTTTATAGAGACCGCATCGGAAACAGTTTTTTCCTACCTCAATCTTATGTTCGTTTATGGTTTTCAGGTGATTATACCAGCCTGAGGATTTGATCTTCTTTGAAATGTCCATCACTAATTATCCAATCTATATAGTTTGATTTATCTAACGCACAGATATAGATATTCTACCACAATACACATACATTATTAAGCAAAAAATGCACCGGCCGATCATCAGCCGATGCATTCTTTAATCGATATTTATCCGAACAGTCCTTAAGCTTCTGCCTTCCACAGACCGTGAAGATTGCAGTACTCATATGCTGCTACAAGCTCATCACCGTCAGCGATGGCAAATACAGCCTGAGGCTCGTCTCCCGGCTTAAGGTACTTAACCTGGAATCCTTCCTTAGTCTCGATAACTACCCAGGTGATATAGTGTGCTTCCAGCATAGGATGAGCAACTTCACCTACTTTAACGGTAACTTTGTTTCCGTCTTTCTCGATAACCGGAACATGCTTCTCACCTGCCCCATCAGATGTGTTAGGAACCATCTCCACGGTTGTCTCGCCACAGCACTTAACATCACATGCATCCTTGTTGAGATACATAAGGATGTTACCACAGCTTACGCACTTAAAAAATTTCATGCTTTCATACCTCCTCTTATGTATTACATGCTAACGCATTTTTATCTTAGTCGTTGTCTCCCGAGCCATGCTCCTTACGGATAACGTCATGAGCACCACCCTCTACGATACTTGTAGAAGATACAAGTGTAAGCTTAGCCTTGCTCTGGAAATCCTTGATGTTAAGAGCGCCGCAGTTACACATTGTTGACTTAACCTTGCTGAGTGTTCTTGCAACATTGTCCTTAAGCGGTCCTGCGTAAGGAACATATGAATCAACACCCTCTTCGAAAGAAAGCTTCTTATCTCCGCCGAGATCGTATCTCTGCCAGTTTCTTGCTCTGTTGGAACCTTCGCCCCAGTACTCCTTAACATAGTTGCCGTTAACGAGAAGCTTCTCTGTAGGGCTTTCATCGAATCTTGCGAAATATCTTCCGAGCATTACGAAGTCAGCTCCCATAGCAAGCGCAAGAGTGATGTGATGATCGTAAACGATACCACCGTCTGAACATACAGGAACGTATACGCCTGTCTCTTCAAAATATTCATCTCTGGCCTTACATACCTCGATAAGAGCTGTAGCCTGTCCTCTACCTATACCCTTTGTCTCTCTTGTGATACAGATAGATCCGCCGCCGATACCAACCTTGATAAAGTCAGCACCTGCATCTGCAAGGAATCTGAAGCCTTCAGCATCGACTACATTTCCCGCTCCGACCTTTACTGTGTCACCGTAATTCTCACGGATCCATCCGAGAGTAAGCTTCTGCCACTCTGAGAATCCCTCTGAAGAATCGATACAGAGAACGTCAACACCTGCATCTACAAGTGCAGGAACTCTCTCTGCGTAATCTCTTGTATTGATACCGGCTCCTACAACATATCTCTTATGCTGATCAAGGAGTTCTCCCGGATTGTCCTTGTGCTCGTCATAATCCTTACGGAATACGAATGCTACAAGCTTTCCAGCCTCATCAACGATAGGAAGTGAGTTAAGCTTGTTGTCCCAGATAATGTCATTTGCCTCACTGAGTGTGATGCCGTCCTTAGCTGTGATGAGCTTCTCAAGCGGTGTCATGAACTCTGATACCTTTACTGTCGGCTCCATTCTGCTTACACGGTAATCACGGCTTGATACGATACCAACAAGCTTTCCCTGAGAAGTTCCGTCTTCAGTAACTGCTACTGTTGAATGACCTGACTTCTTCTTCATTTCGATAATATCTGCAAGAGTATCATCAGGGCTTACATTAGAATCGCTTTTTACAAAACCTGCCTTATAATTCTTTACTCTGGCTACCATAGCGGCTTCGTCCTCGATTGACTGAGAACCATAGATAAATGCAACACCACCGCTTCTGGCAAGTGC
>CACZHN010000225.1 GCA_902780985.1 uncultured Lachnospiraceae bacterium
AGCAATAACAGCTGTGCATTTCGCTTTACATGGGATAAGAATTGTGATATAATATATACCCGTTGTAATCAGCATAGCTTATTACAATCCACTTTATGATCACAATATGAATAGTTTAAGAATTAAGGATATGGCTGAAAGTGAGAAGCCCGTTGAGAAGCTTCTTACCTGTGGCGCAGAAGTTATGTCTGATGCAGAGCTTCTGGCCATCATACTCAGGACAGGCACCAAAGAACATAGTGCCATAGAACTGGCCCAGCTTATCCTTAACAGTAACCCTGTATATAAGGGACTTCCGGGTCTATGCTACGCATCCCCTCACCAGCTTATGAAGATACACGGCGTGGGGAAAACAAAAGCCAGTCAGATAATAGCTCTGACCGAGCTTTCCAAGAGACTTTCTACAGAGAGTTTTAAATCGGATCTCAGGCTGAACAGTTCCGAATCTGTGGCTTCTTACTTTATGGAAAGAACCAGATTCCTGACGAGAGAAAGAGTATACGCGCTATTTATGTCCGCATCCAACTCCGTTATTAAAGAGATCCTTATATCATCCGGCAGCATAGACAGATCACTTCTTTCCGTAAGAGATCTTTTATCCGAAGCGCTGAAATGCGATGCCGTATCCATGGTCATCCTGCATAATCATCCGTCGGGAAGCCCCGAACCCAGTCTTGAAGATATAGCTGTGAGCAGAAATATCAAACAGGCAGGTGAGGTGGTCGGTATAAGATTACTGGACCACATAATCACCGGAGACAGGGTATATGTCAGTTTAAAGGAGCGCGAACTGCTTTGAAGTTCAATTGGAATAAGGATATCAGTCCTAAATATTTATATCTGGCACTATCAGTTATCTGCATAGTGCTTATTGTTGTGTCTGCACTCAGTCCTAACAGTCTCAGACCTATCAAGACTCTTACGGGCAAGCTTATAGTGCCTCTTCAGAAGGGTGTTAACAATATCGGCGAATATATAGATGATAAGCTTCAGGTATTCGGCGATATCAAGGAGCTTAAGAAAGAGAACGAAGAGCTGAAGCAGCAGATAAGCGAATATCAGAAGGAACTTAATCAGAACCAGGCCGAGCTCACTGAGCTTACTGAGCTGAGACGTCTTTACGATCTGGATGCCCTTTATCCGGATTACAATAAAACCGCAGCCAGAGTATTCTCTGTTTCCGGCTCAAAGTGGTTCAATGAGTTCTATATCGATAAAGGTCTTAACGACAACGTATACGAGAACTGTAACGTACTCTGCGATAACGGACTTCTTGGAATAGTTACCGAGTCCTATGCGGATTACGCCAAGGTAAGAGCTATCATCGACGACCATTCCTATATAACAGGCGAGATAGGTGTTAACGGCACCATCTGTACCGTAGTCGGTAGTCTCTCCACCATGGAGAACGGCTACATCCTCGGAGTGGATATCGATAAGAATGCCAACATATCCCAGGGAGACAGAGTCATAACCTCAAACGTATCCGACAGATATCTGTACGGAATCACAGTAGGTTATGTTATAGATATCACCAACGATTCGAATAACCTTACGAAAACCGCTAAGATAGCGCCATCCGTGGATTTCACTGAGATCAAGGATGTCTTCGTAATTTTAGACCGTAAGCAGGAAATATCGCACTAATGAGACGAGTTATTACTATATTTATTTTAATAATCATATCGTTTCTGTTTCAGACAACGATTCTTTCCTTCCATGATGCAGCAGGCTTTTCCCCGAACCTTCTTATGATCATAACCATGTCATTCGGTGTTATGAGAGGCAGAAGAGAGGGAATGCTCACCGGTCTTGTATCGGGCTTTTTTATGGATGTCTTTTTTAACACTTTGCTGGGCCCGTATATGCTTTTATACATGACCATCGGCTACATCAACGGTTTCTTCCACAAGAGTTTTATCCTGGAAAATGCACTTCTCCCCGTACTCATCATGTTTGCGGACGAGATTACATTTAATACGGTTATTTTTGTAGTTACTTATCTTATGAGAAACAGAACGGATTATCTGTACTTCTTTGTGCATGTCATCATGCCGGAGACAATTGCTACGATAATCTGTACGGTAATCATCTACAGAATATATGTAAAGATCAACAAATCTCTTAAAAAGAGGGTCAGTGAGAAAAGATGAGATTATTTAAGGATTTCCTTATAGCTGTTAAGGAAATTACATTAGAATATATTAAGAGCAGGATTTTTCCGATCACGATCCTTATCATCGCTCTCTTTATCGCTCTGGTTAACAGACTTTTCACTCTGCAGATCAAGCAGGGTTATCAGTATACAGAGACCATCGACGTCCGCTCCGAGAAGACGCTTCAGGTAAGTTCCATCAGAGGAAATATATACGACGTCAACGGTAAGCTTCTGGCTTATAACGAGATGGCTTATACCCTGACATACGGAAATGACAGTTCCCTGTCGGATACCGCAAAGCAGATGGGTATATCGGATAATGAGCTGAAAAACCGTATCATCAAGAATACACTGGATATTCTTCATAAGAACGGTGATGATATAGACCTGTCCTTCAGCCTTAAGTACAGCAACGGCAAGTATTCCTACAGAGTTAAGGATACTCAGCTGAAAATGTTCCTGAAGGATGTTTATTCAGTGGATTCCATAGATAAGCTTACGGAAGAGCAGATCAATTCCACTCCTGAGGAGACTGCTCAGTATCTGTATGATCTTTTCGGAATCAGTTCCGAATATCCACCGGAAGAGGCTTATCAGATCCTCAACTGCAGATACAATCTCTGGATGAACAGATTTAAGCAGTACGTTCCTGTTGAAATTGCTCATAATATATCCGAAAGCAGCCGTGCTTCCATAGTCGAGGCCAAGGATATGCTTCTGGGTATGGATATCGTTGTTACTTCCATAAGAAAGTACAATGATGCAGAGTACTTCGCTCATATAATCGGATATATTGGAAAAGCTTCCCAGGAAGATATAGACAGGTTAAATGAAATGGATACCGGAAATACCTACGACAGTGAAGACTATGTAGGAAAGGCCGGAGCTGAAAAGATTTACGAAGCCCAGCTTCACGGAACCGACGGAACCCAGACTCTTTATGTAGATAACATGGGTAAAGTCCTTGAGGTAAAGGACTCCACGCCGGCTCTTGCGGGAAATGACGTTTATCTTTCCATAGATGCGGATCTTCAGATGTACTGCTATGACATGCTGGAGCAGGAGATATCCAACATCCTTATAGGTCACCTTGTAGATGTGGCTTACGCACCGGATACCAATTCAAATCACGATATTCCTATAACGGACGTGTATTCTGCATTTTTCAATAATAATCAGCTTTCTCTGGAGCATATGGCAGGTCCGGATGCTTCCGAACTGGAAAGCTCCATTTACGCTAATTTTCTTGTGCATCAGGAAGAAGCTCTTGCCAGCATGGAAGGACTTCTTACCACAAACAACGCAGCACTTATAGACCTTTCACCGGAATATAAGGATTACTGCGAATATGTATGTGAGATGCTCAGTGAAGATAAAATCTACGACTACGGTAAACTGGATCTTTTCGCACAGGAATTCATAGACTATACCAATGAGGCTTCCAGTCTTCAGGACTTCCTGAAATACTGTATCAGCTGTGAAGCCATCGATACCCGCTCCATAGAGGAAGCAGGTTCATATCACGATAACGATGATATCTACGATATACTTAAAGATTATATAATCGAGCACCTGAAGGATAATGACAGTTTCAACCACAGGATTCTTACCAACATGATCCGTCAGGGAAATATCTCCGGATATGATGTCATAGAGCTTATCTATGACCAGCGTATCCTTAACAGAGAAGGAGATATAGATTATGCCACTCTGAAAAACGGTGGTATGAACAGCTATAACTTCTTTATCACAAAGCTTCGCAGCGGTGAGATAACTCCGGGTATGCTCAATCTTGAGCCTTGTTCCGGAAGTATCGTAGTTACGGATGTAGCTACCGGTGAAGTAAGGGCTCTGGTAAGTTACCCAAGCTACGATAACAATTATCTGA
>CACZHN010000226.1 GCA_902780985.1 uncultured Lachnospiraceae bacterium
TTCCCTATCACAATGATCTCTAACGGACCTGCAAGAGAAGATATCATTTTCAGAAATAAATAATATATGATATTTGACGCCCGGCATCCGGCTGACGCGCCGTGAAGGGTAAGTGCCTTTCCTGCGCCGATCGGTAGCCGGGCGGTTTGATGGAGTCATTATGGGAGCTGAACCAAGAACATACAGATATAATGTCATTCGAAATGCGAGAAGGAGATACACCTACAGATTTACGGGAGCGTGTATCTTCTTTCTGTGTATGCTTCCTTTTATTCCGCTTTTCATGGGATATGCGAAGGGACATATGATAACGCTGATCCTCTGCGGCCTGTTCGCAGCCTACGGAGCATATATATTTCATTATTCCTTCGGAAACGGAATGTATGATATATCCTTTGTATTTAACGAGGATAATTTCACGGTTAAGAACAGGAAGGGCGAAAAGGTTCATTCTTATTCGGAGATATCCAAGCTGGATCATATCGTTCCGGACAATGAAAATGTATACAGTATCATCCATATGGTGCTGAACGGAGAGAGCATCATCATACCTTTCACGATGAAGAAGTCAACCTGTGACACTCTCTACAGCTTCCTTATGGAGAAGGTTACCATAGAGGAACTTACCGATGGACAGATCAAAGCTTAACAGCTTATTGGAAGAACATAAGATAGACAGACTTATACTGGAAGAAGAAGTTACATCCACAAATGATGTGGCCAAATCCCTTGCACGGGAAGGATTCTCCGGCAGGGCACTGATCATAGCGGAGAAGCAGACTGCGGGAAGAGGAAGACTGGGTAGAAACTGGAGTTCCCCTGCGGGAACCGGAATCTGGATGTCGCTTCTGGATACGGAAGTGAAGAATCTCGGTAACATTTCCGGGATAACTCTGCTGGCCGGACTTTCGGTGGCAGAGACGGTGAATGAATATACGAACTCGGAGCAGGTGCTTATAAAGTGGCCCAACGATCTGGTCATACACGGAAAGAAAATCTGCGGGATCCTGACGGAGCTGGTATCCTCGGGAGACAGCGGAAGCCTGATAATAGGAATAGGGATAAATGCATGCGGCCGGGAATTTCCGGAAGAGCTGAAGGATAAAGCAACTTCGATCCTTCTTGAGACGGGCAGTGCTCCGGACAGAGAAAAGATCGTGACGGATTCTGTGGCAAGACTTACGGATCTGATAAAAGTATACAATGAGGCAGGAAGCCTTGGATTCATAAGAGACAGATACCAGAGCCTCATGGTTAACAGGGATAAGGAAATCGTCCTTTCATCACAGAACGGAGACTTCTACGATAATCCTTATATAGCCAGAGGGATAGACGAGGAAGGAAACCTTATCGTCGAAGATAAAAACGGTAAGAAGAGTGCGGTCAGGAGCGGAGAGATATCCGTAAGAGGCGTGCTCGGGTATGTATAAGTAGACTTTACCACGTTGATGTGTTAGAATTAGTGCCGATTATTAAGCATTTCACATGAGGCACGTAAGAGAGGTTTATATGATAAAGCTTATAGCTTCAGACATAGACGGAACACTGGTTCCGGACGGTACCGATAAGATAGATCCCCGAATGATGGATGTCATAAAGAGATGCAAAAGGAACGGGATACATTTCGCAGGAGCCAGCGGAAGACAGTTTGCCAGCATGTACAGACTGTTCGCACCGGTGGCAGAGGATATCTTCTATATCACAGATAACGGAAGCATCCTCAGGTCATATAAGGAAGTTCTCTCCATGAAGGTCATTGATAAAAAGAACTTGTGGAACATGGTAAGAGATGCCAAGAAGATTCCGCGCAGCGACATCATGCTCTGCGGACGTGAGTGGGCTTACTGCGAAGATGAAGGCGAGATGTTCTACTGGCTTCGCGATTCCTACAAGTTTAATGTTAAGGTTGTGGGAGACTTCGAAGAACACCTTACAGACGACATCGCAAAGATGTCCATATACCGTACGGGCGACTGCGAGGAAGCTGTAAATGAAGAGTTCACTCCGAAGTGGAAGGATAAATTCCTTATAGCATCAGCGGGAACTATGTGGATGGATATAGTGCTTCCGGATGCGGATAAGGGTACATCCCTGAGAAAGCTCCAGGAGCATCTGGGAATCACACCGGCAGAGACTATGGTATTCGGCGATAACCTGAACGACATCGGAATGCTTCAGGCATCGGAGGAGAGCTATGCCATCGGAAGTGCCAGAGACGAAGTGAAGGCAGCTGCAAAGCATATAGCACCGCCGCTTTCCGAGTACGGCGAAACAACAGTGATAATGGATTATTTGGATTCCATCGGAGCCGAATAATTTTATATATAAGAAGTATCAAACGGAGGTAAAAATTATGGACAAGATTAAAATGACGACCCCACTGGTCGAAATGGACGGCGATGAGATGACACGTATTCTCTGGAAGCTTATCAAGGATGAACTTCTCAATCCTTACATCGAGCTTAACACAGAGTATTATGATCTCGGACTTGAGCACAGAAACGAAACAGACGATCAGGTAACAAAGGATGCTTCTTATGCAACAGAGAAGTACGGAGTTGCGGTTAAGTGTGCAACTATCACACCTAACGCTGCACGTGTAGAAGAGTACAACCTTAAGGAAATGTGGAAGAGCCCTAACGGTACTATCAGAGCAATCCTTGACGGTACAGTATTCCGTGCACCTATCCAGGTAAAGGGAATCACTCCTTGTGTAAGAAACTGGGAGAAGCCTATCACTATTGCAAGACATGCATACGGTGACGTATACAAGGCAAGCGAGATGAAGATTCCGGGAGCAGGAAAGGTTGAGCTTGTTTATACAGCAGAAGACGGAACAACAGAGTCAGTACTCGTACATGAGTTCAAGGGCCCGGGAATCGTACAGGGCATGCACAACCTGAAGGATTCCATCGCAAGCTTTGCAAGAAGCTGCTTCAACTACGCACTTGATACAAAGCAGGAGCTCTGGTTTGCATCAAAGGATACTATTTCAAAGAAGTACGATCATACATTCAAGGATGTCTTCCAGGAGATATTCGATGCTGAATATAAAGAGAAGTTCGAAGAAGCAGGCATCACATATTTCTATACACTTATAGATGATGCTGTTGCCCGTGTTATGAAGTCAAAGGGTGGATTCATCTGGGCTTGCAAGAACTACGACGGTGATGTAATGAGCGATATGCTTTCATCAGCTTTCGGTTCACTTGCTATGATGACATCTGTTCTTGTATCACCTAAGGGATACTATGAGTACGAGGCTGCTCACGGAACAGTTCAGAGACATTACTACAAGTACCTTAAGGGTGAAGAGACATCAACAAACCCTGTTGCAACAATCTTTGCATGGACAGGCGCTCTCAGAAAGAGAGGAGAGCTTGACGGACTTCAGGATCTCATCAACTTCGCTGATGCACTCGAGAGAGCAACTCTCGGTACAATCGAAGGCGGAAAGATGACAAAGGATCTTGCACTTATCACAGAGCTTGAAAATGTAACAACACTTAATACAGAAGATTTTATCAAGGCAATCAGAGAGAGCCTTGACAAAGAGTTAGCATAGTATACCGGTAATTTGATTGATTATAGGGGGTATATAACATGTCAAACGAATTTTCGAAAGATTCTTATTCGGATGTTATGCGAGCTGATATGCGTGAAAAGAACGGTCAGCTGCTTATCGAGATCGAGCTTCCGGGATTCAGTAAGGAGAACATTTCCGCTGAGCTCGAGGGAGGACGTCTTACAATTCATGCCAGAAGAAACGAAGAACTTGAGAGTGACATGACCACTACTCATTATCTTCTCAGGGAGCGTTTTACGGGAGATATGAAGAGAAGTTTTCATGTCGGTGAGAATGTTCATCAGAAGGACGTGACCGCCCAGCTTAAAGACGGAATCCTGTCCATTATAATCATGAAGAATGAAAATTCTGTTGAAGGAGAGAAGAGAAAGCTTATCGACATTCAGAATGTCATACAGCTTTAATGAGTATGATCCGGATTGGAAAGAACCCCAAAATTATACGATATCCACCTATGAGCATTCGATTGCCGTAACTTATATGGCGGTGAGCCTTGCGCTTAAGTCCAAGAAGTCGATAAACATGAGAAGCCTCGTAAGAGGTGCGCTTCTCCATGATTACTATCTCTATGACTGGCACAATCCCGAAGTGAAGGGCAGAAAGGTACATGGATATACCCATGCCAGAAACTCCAGGGAAAATGCCATAAGGGATTTCGGAATAACCCGCCTTGAGCAGCAGATCATTTACAGTCATATGTTTCCGCTGAATCTGACCAGAGTGCCGAAGAGCAGAGAAGCACTGCTGGTATGCATGGCGGATAAGATCTGCGCCAGCTTCGAGACTTTAAAGGTGATCGAATACAATAAGATAACTTCGGTTATCAGCAGAGAAAAATCAGTTAATAAATTGAGAAGAAAATTATCACATACCGGGAGATAGATTATGTCATTCCTTAGTCAGGGCGATGCATCCAGAGAGATACACAGACTCTCCGGACTCTGCGTCGAAAACAATGTAATAAATCCTGAGCTTTACGATGTTTATCAGGTTAAGAGAGGTCTCAGAGAACCTAACGGAAGAGGAGTTCTCACAGGACTTACGGAAATCTCTACCGTAAACGGATCAAAGCTTGTGGACGGAAAGGCTGTTCCTATTCCGGGTGCCCTGAGATACAGAGGTATTGATGTAAAGGAACTGGTAAACGGCTTTACACAGGACAACAGATTCGGATTCGAGGAAACGGTTTACCTTCTTCTTTTCGGAAAGCTTCCGGAAGAAGCGGAGCTGAAGAAGTTCAAGAAGCTTTTGTCATATCACAGAAGAC
>CACZHN010000227.1 GCA_902780985.1 uncultured Lachnospiraceae bacterium
CTTAGTACTATCATCTATGCTCATCACCTCAGAGCAGTCAACCCACATAAGGTATGAACCGTCCGATGGAATCACCTTAAGCTCAGGTATATTCTCTTTAATATACTCCTCTGCAATCCTTCTGTTATTCCATATATGAACCCTCAGCTGATCCAGCCATTCACCGCCTTCCTCGGTATATGCAGCCTTCACAGCTTCCATCGCAAAGCAGTTGCCTTCCACTATTCCGTCTGTTATAAGTCCTTCCGTTATGATGCGGCGTATATGAGGATCCGGTGCAAAAACAGCCGCAGTCTGTATTCCGGCTATATTAAATGTTTTCGTCGGCGATATAAATGTTACCGAAATCTTTTTATTCAGCTCTGACACAGAAGCAAAGGGAATGTACTCTCTGCCGGGAGCAACAATATCACAGTGAATCTCATCGGATAACACTGTAACATGATTCTCACTGCACAGCTTTCCAACACGTTCGATTGTTTCCTTATCCCAGATATTTCCCGATGGATTCTGAGGATTACAGAATATCATCAGACTTGTTTTCGGATCACTGAGCTTCTTCTCAAGATCTTCCCAATCTATATCAAATGTACCGCTGTCTCTGTCATATTTAAGAACGTTCTCGAGTACATTTCTCTTATTCCTCTCAATAGTCTTGAAAAATGCAGGATAAACCGGTGACTGGATAACTACATTGTCACCTTCCTCAGAAAGCCTTCTGATCACCGAACCCATGGCCGGTATAACTCCTGTGACAAACCATATCCATTCCCTTGAAATCTCAAAGGAATGTCTCGTCTTCCACCAGTAAATATAGGCCTCAAACCAGGCATCGCTAAGAACAGTATAACCATATATACCATGTTCAGCACGTTTCCTGACAGCGTCCTGTATTCCCGAAAAAGCCTCGATATCCATATCTGCAACCCACATAGGAAGCATGCCCTTTGCCTTTTCCCATTTCAGGCTGTCCGTCCCTGTTCTGTCTATGATTTTATTAAAATCGTATTTCATTTTTAACCCGTCTTTCTTTACCAACTGTAATTTAGTCTTCCTGCTTCAGACTCTCAGCCATATCAACCCTGTCAATTTTTCTTTTTGCCAAAAACAGTGATGCGAAGTAGGAACATATAACAATCAAAAAGTAGATAATCAGTGTAGATGGTTTAACTATAACGTCGATCCACACACCTGAATTCTCCACTGCATTGGTCATCATAAGCTTTGTCATATAAGCTGTCAAGGGAATTGACAGAATATAACAGACCGGTACAAGCAGATGATTCATCCTGAGTATTATGTTCTGAATCTCTTTATCTTTGTAACCAAAAACCTTAAGCATGGATATATTTCTGGAGTTCTCATCAATCACCATACCGGAAAGCAGATTGACGATAAGTATGCATACAATAATTCCTACAATAAGAAGAATTCTATATACTATCTGTGTAGCGGAAAGCATCTGCTCAAAAGACTCTTTATAAGTATCAAAATCAGCTATCTTATAAATATCCTCTTCAGGAACATCCACAGGAACCTCACTTAGTATATTGTTATACTCATCTGCGGATATGCCTACCAATCTGGCTGCATTTTCCTTGCTCGTTATAAGAAGCCTCAGGCCGTCATTATCCAGGATATCTGTGACTGTAACCGTTGTCTCTACACCGGTAATCCTATGGACAAATGTAAACTCATCTCCCGGCTTTATGCCGTAATAATTCGCAGCGCATGATGTCATATAATATTTACCGTATATAACCGGATCCCCGGACAGAGTCTCTCTTTTAAGCAGCGTGTTGTCCTCATCGTAACCAACAAGGTTGAATGCCGCGGTCTTTCCCGGAACTTCAAACATAACATCTATCAGCGTCTGTCCATTCTTTACATTTCCTGTATGGAAATCCTTAAGTCCCGTCTCATATCTCGCATCGCCCATAAGGTCCGGCAAAACATGATCTATCACATTTCTCTGTGAATCCTGACACATTCCACCCAGTAATATTATCAGACACGCCGATATCATACCGGCTGCAAAAACAAGTGTTCTTACCGGATTACCCAGCAGAACACGAAGCATATATAAAGTACGAAACTTAAGATTGCTTTTCCCAAATGCATGACTGGTCTTTTTCACTCCACGATCTTTCTTCATAAGAATGACTGCATCCTTCCTGAGAAGCCTTGAAGTAACCATCATCACCACCAGAACATTAAGAACGATCGGTATTAAAACAGCAGCCAGCATATAAATCGGATTATTCTTTACAACATAAGGAAATGCATCAAAATCTCCAAAAAAGAATGCTGAAAATGCCTTCGAAAAAGGTACGCTTCCTATAATTCCGATCAATCCTCCTGCCGCTGTCGGAATCAGTGCATATAGTACATAATGTAATATAAGTTCACTCTTCCTATAACCCAAAGCTTTAAGGGTACCTATATTGCGGGATTCACTGCCAATTATACGTGACAGCATAAATGCCACAAGCACTACAACAAGTACAAAGAGAATAATACTGTAGGCTGAGAACTCATCTCTCACCATCGGTATTTCTCCTCTGATCATGGATATTCGTGAGTTTGCATCAGAATTAAAGTATTCAATAGGTTTGAACATCCGGTACAGTTCCCCACGGAAAGCATTTATCATAGAATCATCATTATAGATAACACTATAATATGCAGGAGATATATCCCCGAATGCCTTCTTAAACATCTCCGGGTTTATAACAGCTATGGTAAAGTTATCGTAATCTCCGATACTTTCGGAAAACTCCTTCAAGGTATTGATGTAATCCGGTCGTACTGCATATCCCGCAACCTTACATTCTGCATTTCCTATGGACAATGTATCCCCTATCTTCAGTGAATTCGCCTCTGCGTATTTCTTGCAGATATATACCTCGTTATCACCCGGATGTGAAGGCTGTGTATCTTCAAACACACCGTCTTTCTTTTCGTATATCCAGGTAAGATTTACTTCGCTATTATCCCTCTCAACGCGGATAGTCTTATCATTCTCGGTTATATCAACTTCATACTGGGGTTCAAGAATCAGGTTATACCTGTCCTCGAATGCTTTTTCAGCATCGGCATCTATATAAATTGTCGGGCTGAACTGAGCATCCTCAACTTTAAGATTTTCAAATATATCTGCCGACTTATACATTAAAGTATCTGCCGTAGTCAGTGCTCCGATCAGCATGGTAACGGTAATGGCCGTAAGAATAACAGTAACCAGATTAAATGATATGCGCCTGCCGAGAGAGCGAAAAACCTTATGTGATAAAGTCATAGTCCCAGATCCTCCACAGCTATTCTCTGCTTCACCGTATCTTCCGCGATTTTCCCATCTTTTATCCTTATCAGATGATCTGCCATACCCGAAATTCTTTCATCATGTGTGATCATGACAATCGTGGTCTTATATTTTTCATTGATATGCTCAAGCATCTCCAATACATCCCTGGACGATGCCGAATCGAGAGCTCCGGTCAGCTCGTCGCATAAGAGTAATGCCGGATTCTTAATTATTGCTCTCGCTATTGAACACCTCTGCTGCTGGCCGCCGGACAGCTCCGACGGAAAATGTGACATATGTTTCTTAAGTCCCAGAAGTTCAAGAAGCTCAATTTCATCTAAGGGTTCTTTTGCGATATCTTTTACCACACGCACATTTTCAACAACATTCAGTTCAGGTATAAGATTATATGCCTGAAATACCATCCCCACCTTATTTCTTCTGAACTCGGTCATCTTTTTTCGATTATAGGTTGTGATCATCTCTCCATCGATTTCTATACTTCCGTCATCTGCATGATCCAGCCCGCCTATCATATTAAGAAGTGTACTCTTTCCCGAGCCTGAGGGGCCGAGAATCACACATATCTGTCCCTTATCAATACTGAGACTGACATGACTGAGCGCAGCTATTTCAGATTCACCGGATCCGTATTTCTTGGAAATGTTCTTGATATCAATATGACTCATAATCTTCCTTTCTGTTC
>CACZHN010000228.1 GCA_902780985.1 uncultured Lachnospiraceae bacterium
AGGAAGATTGCACCCGCATTCTTGATCTTGGTCATTACATCCCAAGGATTTGCGGTAACGATCTCCATGTGCTCGGGAGCGATCTCATTTGCAGCATCGATGGCATCCTGCATGTTGTCTGCTATAAGGATTACACCGAAGTTCTCAAGAGACTTCTCGATGATTTCTTTTCTTTCAAGCTGTGCAGTAAACTTATCAACCCACTCGGAAACCTCTCCTGCAAGCTTCTCGCTTGTTGTTACGAGAGTTGCCGAAGCAAGCTCGTCATGCTCTGCCTGTGACAGAAGATCCGCAGCAACAAACTCAGGATTTGCTGTCTCATCTGCAAGAACAAGGATTTCACTCGGTCCGGCTATTGAGTCGATGCTTACATGTCCGTAGCACTGTCTCTTTGCAAGAGCTACAAAAATGTTTCCCGGTCCTACGATCTTATCAACCTTAGGAATGCTCTTTGTTCCGTATGCAAGAGCTGCGATTGCCTGTGCACCGCCTATCTTATAAATCTCAGTAACGCCTGCTTCCTTAGCAGCTACGAGAGTCATAGGATATACCTTACCCTCTGCGTTACATGGTGTTGTCATGATAATGTTAGGAACTCCGGCAACCTGAGCAGGGATAACATTCATAAGAACAGTTGAAGGATATGCTGCCTTACCGCCCGGTACATATACACCCGCAAACTCGATAGGTGAAACTCTCTGTCCGAGGATAACGCCTGTCTCTTCTGTGGTGATCCATGTATTTCTCTTCTGCTTTGCGTGGAAGTCTCTGATGTTTGCGATAGCACGTCTGATAACTTCCAGAAGTTCCTTATCGATCTCGTTATAAGCTTCCTCAATCTCAGCATCCGTAACTCTTACATTCGCCTCGTTGATGTCGGCCTTATCGAATTTCTTTGTATACTCAAAAACAGCCTCATCACCGCGATGATGGACATCATTTACGATATCCTTTACTATCTTCTCATAATCTCCGTAATCATCTGTCGTTCTTTTGAGTAAGCCGGCAAGAAGATTATTTTTTGTTTCGCTGGTTAATTTGACTGTCTTCATAATATTCCTCCTGTATTGAATTAATAAAATGTACGCCCGCAAAGAGCGACAATGTCGTCGAAATTTGTTATATAACTTCGCTAAGTTTAGTTAAGAAATCACGTATTCTCTCGTGCTGCATACGGAGACTTACCTGATTAACTACCACACGCGCTGAAAGCGGACATACTTCTTCAAGTACCATAAGTCCGTTCTCCTTAAGTGTTGAACCTGTCTCTACGATATCCACGATAACTTCCGAAAGTCCTACGATCGGCGCAAGTTCCACAGAACCGTTAAGCTTGATGATCTCAACTGTCTGATTCTTCTTGTTTGTGAAGTAGTCCTTGGCAATGTTAGGATACTTTGTAGCTACACGAATGATCTCATTCTTTGATAAAAGCTCTTTTGCACTCTCCGGACCACAGACACACATTCTGCACTTTCCGAGTCCGAGGTCCATAACCTCATAGAGGTTTCTGCCTTCCTCAAGAATTGTATCTTTTCCTACTATTCCTATATCAGCCGCGCCGTACTCTACATATGTAGGAACGTCACTCGGCTTTGCAAGAAAGAAACGCATACCCAGCTCTTCGTTGGTGAAGATGAGCTTACGGGTATCCTTATCCTTCATCTCTTCGCATGTTATTCCAATCTGTTCAAAAAGCTTCAGCGAATCCTTTGCAAGTCTTCCCTTAGCCATGGCAAATGTAAGATATCTCATTATATACCTCAAGCATCTAATTTAATAATATTGTTTCCGTCAGCCTTAACTTCGTAAAGACTGCTGTAGCCCTTTGCACCGAAGTACTCCACATACTCATCAAGAGAATGCTTCTTGGAGCGTCTTATAAGGTCTGTGTTATAGCCCTCTGATCTGAGAGAAGCAGCAAGCTTAACCGCACTCTCCTGATCTTCTATATTATAGACAACGGCAACTCCTGCAGGAGATTTCTTCATCTCTATCTTCTGACGTCTCAGAGCGTTCATAAGCTCATCAACATAGATGGCAAATCCGATAGACGGTGCAGCTTTACCGAACTGAGACATAAGATTGTTATATCTGCCGCCCTTAACCACAGGATTACCTGTTCCGTAAGTAAAGCCTCTGAATACGATTCCCGTATAATAGTCATATCCGTTGATCATGCTGAGATCATAACCGATATAATCCTGATATCCGTAATAAGAAATGGCTGTATAAACCTTTCTCATTCTGTCGATAGCTTCAAGGCTTCTTGGATTATCCACAAGCTTCTCTGCCTTATCAAGCATCTCAAGACCGCCGAACAGAGTATCCAGACTGAGGATAGCCTGTCTTGTCTTATCAGGGATGTTGAGCTTCATAACATATTCGGAAAGACCGAAGAAGTTCTTGATCCTGATGAACTGCCTCAGTTTATATTCAACCTCTGATTCGATTCCGGCTGACTCTATAATGCCCTTAAAGAAGTCCACAACTCCCAGTTCGATACGGAATTCTTCAAGACCTACGGCCTTCATACAATCTATGATGCAGGCAAGCATTTCCGCATCTGCGGCTGAAGAATCATCATTGAAAAGCTCACATCCGATCTGTGTGATCTCGTTAAGCTTACCCTGATGCTTCGGCGCATTTGTAAAGGTCTGTCCCTGATAGCAAAGTCTTATAGGAAGATTATCATCCGCATAATACTTTGCTACGCTTCTTGCCACGCTCGGTGTAATGTCAGGTCTGAGAACCAGGGTATTGTTGTCCCTGTCAAAGAACTTATACATATCCGTGGACGGAGCTGAGCCCTTATCGAAATTAAATATGTCGAAGAATTCAAAATGCGGTGTCTCGATGTCTTGATTTCCGTAAAGCTTCAGTACCTTATGGATCTCATCCATGAGATTTCTTTTTTCATCGCATTCTGCGGCGTATATGTCGCGTACGCCTTCAGGTGTCTGTAATAATGTATCTTTCATCTTGTCTCCTAACGGGTTATGATCGTTTCAAACGATAAAACTCAAGTTATTGTAGTACAAATCCCTTGTTAAATCAAGGATTAAGAGTACACAACATCCATATATATTCCGGTCTTGTCTTCTTTACAGGTCGCAAACCGATATTTTACTCTTGTGCTTTCATTATATCTGACGGAAATGTGTGAATACGGATAAGCCACCGCACCGGCCATATCCCTGAAAGCTCTGTCGGCTTCTTCCACCGAAAAGTCCTTCATTCTCACATCTACTATATATTTATTGAAACTTACATTTATGGTTACTGTCTTGGTAGACACATCCTCGGTTATGACTTCTTCCACCTTACGGATCAAGTCTTCGTCAAGCTGAAGATTCAGTCTTCCGATATATTCATTTAATACTCTGAACAAAATATTTCACCTACCTGATTTAGTATGCCTTACTGATTACGAACTTTCGTGTCAGGTATTGCATCATGGATCTCTTTGAATTTCTCTTTATTCTTTATAAAGAGTCTTACGACCGCCGGGTCGAAATGCTTTCCGCTTCCCTTTATGATCTCTTCGTAAGCCTCTTCCACGGTCCAGCTCTTCTTATACGAACGGCTTACCGTAAGTGCATCGAATACGTCGCATACGGCAATAAGTCTGGAAATGTATGCGATCTCTTTTCCCTTCATACCCAGGTAACCGGTGCCGTCCCATTTCTCATGGTGTTCCTTGGCCATGATAGCCGCCAGTTTCATGATCTCACCCGGACAATCCTTCAGAAGTGCTTCTCCGTAAAGAACGTGGCTCTTTATGATGGAGAACTCGTCATCCGTCAGTTTACCCGGCTTATCAAGAACCTCTTCAGGGATCATGAGTTTACCGAGATCGTGCATCATGGATGCTGTAGCGACCTTTTCATTATACTCTTCGTCAAAGCCCGAAGCACGGCCCAGGACTTCAGCAACTCTCTTGATATGCTCACCGGTTTCAAGAGATTTTGTTTCACTCATTTCCGAGAAGGCATATATGAGATACTTTTCGTTCTCCGTCATGGTTATGGCGGTTTCTATATACTTATCCGAAATCTGCGAATTTCTGGAAACTATGAAGAATGCGATGAACGACATGAAGATGATCGTAAAGATAATAGGGAGCGTCATCGACAGGAATATATCTTCATAACTTGTAAATGTCTGTCTCACAACCACATCCGGATAATGGAATGTTACATATGCGGAAAAAAGCATGGTAGCAGATTCCACCAGGGATGTAAAAAGAACGAATGTTCTATTTAAGTACATGGATGCAAGAAGTATCGGGAAAAGGACCATCGGATAAACTATGGTATTAAATTCCGTAACGAGAATTCCAATAGTTAAAATGGTAGCGACTATGATGATGTGCCTTGTGAGCTTCATATGATACATTCTGAAAAGCGGAATGTACACACACGGAATTAATATTACAAGTATACACAGAACTCCGGATATCGAAAGTGTGACCGGATTAAACTTGTTTATAAGGAACATTATTCCGTAAAAGAGCACCAAAAAAGAAAGTACTACTCTCAAACAGCGTACAGAAATTTTATTCAAATCTTCTGTAGTTTTACTTCTGTAATACTTCTTATCCATCTAAGGCCCCCAAAACTGAATAAAGATGTATCCCGGTTAACGAGGGATACACCTTGTAATCATACCATTTTTACGCACCTTTTACAACAATGGTGTCGGCATCCCTCCAGCTTCCGTCGATGTTATAGAACTCTCTCATCTCCTCCGAAAAGAGGTGAATTACGATATCACCATAGTCAAGAAGTACCCAGCCACCTTCTGAGCGGCCTTCTCTTCCCATAAGCGGATATTCATTTTTATACATAGCTTCCTCAACTCCGTCCACAAGAGCATCAAGCTGTGACTTGTTGGACGCGGAAGCTATAACAAAACCGTCGCAGATAGCCGTAAGCTTTGTGATATCAAGAGCCTTGATATCGTAAGCCTTCTTGTCCTGCAGTGCAGCAACGGTGATCTCTATCATATCTTTAAACATAACTATAATCCCCTGTAAAGATTTACTGTTTCGAATAAAATTCGTAGGTCTTCCTTGTCATATCATCTATGGCGAAGTCCTTGGTCTCCAGATACTCAAGTATATTTCTCAGTATATGGACCAGACATTTATCCAGGTCGGTAAATGCCTCCTGTCTGATTTCTGTCATATCTTTAAGCATCTTTCTGTTAGGTTCCATGAAGTCGGCGATGTAGATGATCTTATCCAAAGTCGTCATATCAGGTCTTCCCGTGGTGTGATAAGTTATGGCATCAAGGATCTCCTGATCATCGACTCCGAACTTCTCCTTAGCGTAGTAAGCACCCAGCTTGCCGTGCAGAAGATCCGGATTCTTCTCTTCGCACTCACTTATCTCAATGCCGTGCTTACGAGCCTTCTTCAGCTTTTCTTCCAATGTAAAGCACTTGGCATTATCATGAAGCAGGCCTGCTATACGAGCCTTATTCACGTCCGCGCCGTGCGCCATGGCAAGACAAGCTGCGGTATATTCCACGCCGATCGAATGGATAAATCTCTTCTCGTTAAGCTTCTTCTTGAGCTTCTTTATATGCTCGGCTCTGTCTAACTTATCTATCTCCATCAGAATTCCTCCTGTACAGGCCTTTTTCCTTTATATACTCGGCAACCTTGACCGGAACCATATCGGATATATCTCCGCCCTCCGCAGCCTTGTTGCGGATATCGGTGGATGACATCGGATAATCCTTCATATCCAGAAGAAGGATTGCAGCATCCGTATGTCTCGAATATATTCCTTCTATGATAGACTTGGACCTGGTTCTGTCGGTCTTACCTCTCACTGCCGTGAGAAATGTAACGCTGCCCAGAAGCTCGTCGGCATCAACCCATTTCTCCACCCATTCCAGAGAATCTCCGCCGATAATGAAGTAAATCTTCCTGTCCGGATCTTCCTCTTTCAGTTCCCTGATGGTATCGATGGTATGAGTCACTCCGCCGCGCCTAATCTCCATATCGGATACGGACATGTAGTCATAATCCTCTATGGCAAGCTTCAGCATATTTATTCTGTCCTTATCCGATACAAACGCGTCATTATCCTTATAATATGTGGATTTGTTCGGCATAAATACGATATTCTCCAGATTGTACTGGCGAGCCGCGCATTTGGCCATCTCTATATGACCGTTGTGAATCGGATTAAAGGATCCGCCGAGAATTGTAATATTATTTTCTCTTATCATACTTTCCGGCTCCCGCCTTCTTATCGAAAGACTTCTTGAAGCCTGTCTTTCTGTCTGCGAACTTTCCTTCGGATGATCTCTTAGCTGCCGGCTTTACAGCAGGTTTCTTTGCAGGTTTCTTCTCCGGTGCCTTCTTCTCATGAAGCTTCTCACCAGGGA
>CACZHN010000229.1:0-3596 GCA_902780985.1 uncultured Lachnospiraceae bacterium
AGACATACGGTCGTACCGAAACACAGATCGTATTCTCAACTCCCGTTCCACACAGAGGCATCAACATCAGTGAGCTTTCACAGACGGATGAATCGGAAGGACCGGAAGATGAGCAGATCGGCAAATAATGCCGATCGGTTAGTTATTCAATTTATTTAAGAACTCTGCAAATGTCGGATCAGAGGCAGCCTTGCTGTCCTGGTCCGATTTTACCATACGGTAAAGTTCCTGGACATCATTTTCAAGTGAAAGCTGATTGATATAGTCCTGAAGCTCCTGGCTCTGAGCAGAGTTATCTATGAGATACTTATCTCCCTCTTTAACTATATGCATCGGCTTGTAGATATCAAGCGGCTTCTCGTTAACACCGCTTATGGTTATGGTCATAATAGTATAAACTATGTATGAATCCTTCTCCGGTCCGTCCAGATAATAACAATTGATATCGCTGTAATCCGTAATGACCTTTGAACGACCCTCTACGGTTGTCATGTTGTCGTACTGCTGAGGTGCGGTAACACAACTCTGAAGGGTTTCCTGATCGGCACTTGCCAGTGCTTTGAAGTATACTTCGATCAGAGAATTCACGTCAGGATTCGAATTGACTGTGTAAGTCGACTTTTCTTTAAATCCAAGATCCTCCGCAAGAGTTTCTCTGTTAATATAAAGAAGTGTACCAAAGGCTGCGATGGCTGCTATAAAGAAAACCCAGATGAAGATCAGCAGACCCGCATAGCTTTTTTTCTTCTTCGTTTCACTCATATTTAATCCTCTCCACTGAGCTACTGGTACATAATATTATAGTTTTGCCGTTTCGATATCGAGGCTTATCTGCTCCTTAAGAGCATCCAGACTCTCGAACTTTCTCTCGGCTCTAATAAACTTTAGGAGTTCGACTCTTATATCTTCTCCGTAAATATCATCACTGAAGTCGTATATAAAAGTTTCTACATTTGCGGTATCACCGTCATCAACGCTCGGTCTGATACCTACATTTGTAATAGATCCGTAGACCTTACCTTCTACTATGGTTCTCGAAGCATATACTCCGAACTTCGGAAGGAGCTTCTCTTCTCCCGGTACTATATTCACGGTTGGGAATCCCAGGCTTCTGCCCAGCTTCTTTCCCGATCCGACTTTACCCGAAAAGCCGTAGTTTTTTCCGAGACGTCTGTCGGCTTCCGTAAGATCGCCGTTATCAATACAGCTTCTTATGGTGGTGGAACTGATGATCTCATCATCAAGTCTCAGCTTATCCACAGCCTCGGTCTTAAATCCGTATTCTTCGGAAAGCTTTGCAAGTACATCTACATTTCCGCTTCTGTTGCGTCCGAAGCAGAAATCCGTTCCCACTACCACATATTCCGCATCAAGTTCCTTCAGCAGGATATTCTTTACGAAATCTTCCGGCGAGCAGGATGCGTATTCAGGTGTAAAAGGCACTCTGATAAATCTGTCTATGCCGAAACCGTAAACAAAGTCTTCCTGTTCTTTTTTATCAAGGATACAAGGTCCCCCGAAATCAAGCTTATATACAATCGATTCCACATGATGTGCCTCTGCGTAATCCTTTATCTTCTGAAGAAGCAGAGTATGTCCTAAATGAAATCCGTCAAATTTTCCAATGGTTACCGCTGTACCCAAAACCAACCTCGCAAAAACTACTGTAAATATTTAAAGCATTTATAACAGTCGGAACCGCTGTTATAGTTATAAAGAGCCGCCAGAGCGTCTCCTCTGTAAATTCTTATATACGGTGCTTTATGAAGCACTTCCCTGTCTTCCGAACTGCTTAACATATCCTCTGACAGTTTGTTGCCGTTTCGAAGGAGCACCTCGCCCTTCTCTTCTATCACAGCCTTAGGAATATCCGCCAGCAGGCTGTCCATAGGCAGCACCGCGGTTTCAAGTCGTCCTTCGGTTTTAAGCTTCTCAAGATCCGAAATCTTTAAAGCATCTTCCATCTTAAATCCACAGGTCTCGGTACGTCTAAGGTCCGCCAGTGTTCCGTAGCATCCCAGCTCGTCTCCGATATCTCTGCAAAGACTTCTTATATATGTACCCTTTGAACACTTCACATGGAAGTATACATCGGGCATAACTATCTTCTGAATCTCCAGTTCGAATATTTCCACAGGTCTCGGATCAAGCTCGATCTCTTTACCCTCTCTGGCATATTCGTAAAGCTTCTTTCCGTCTTTCTTGATAGCCGAATAGATCGGAGGGACCTGCATAAGCTTTCCCTTGAAGCCCTGAAATGCGCCTATTATATCCTGTTCGAAACAAAACGGTTTTCCTTCGGCTATGGTCTTGCCTGTGATATCGTCCGTATCGGTCTTATATCCCAGTCTAAGCACGCCGTCGTACTCCTTATTCTCAGAAGTAATAAGCTCCGACAGCTTTGTAGCCGTTAAGTGTTCCGGTATGACCGATCTTCTTCTGACCGAACACACCTCTAAGCTTGGCCACTACGTCGAAGGATGTAAAATCTTTCTCTTTATAGACATTAACTACGCCGTTATACATAGATCACCCTACAGCTGTTCCTTAACCATGGCTATAATCTTATCGATTACAGTCTTGACATCTTCATTGCATTCAAATCCGGCTGCACGCACGTGTCCGCCGCCGCCGAATGAAGATGCGATACCACTCACATCCACATGTGACTTTGAACGAAGGCTGAACTTATATGTCTTTCTCGAAACATGATAAGCGAGAATGGCAACCTCAACACCGTCTGTAAGGCGAAGCTGCTCAACTATACCCTCGGTATCCATCTTGTCGCATTTGAATTCCTTGAATATTTCACGGGTTATGACGCCGCTGATGATCTTACCTTCCTCATGAAGCTGTGACTCAAGGACCGTACGAGCCATAAGAAGATTCTGTCTGTAAGTCTTCTTATAGAAGGTCTCATCGATAATGTATGCGGAATCCGCACCCTTCTCGATAAGAGCACCGGCATACTCCATAGTCTTCCTGCTGGTACTGCTGTACTTAAATACACCCGTATCGTGAACCATACCGAGATACAGGCAGGATGCGGTCTTATCGCTTACCTTGTCCATATCCATAAGGTCACACAGAACTTCGCAGGCAGATGAAGCATCTCCGTCTACGATGCACAGATCACCGAAGCCCTTGTTGCTTACGTGATGATCTATACATATATTGGAGATTGCACTCTGGAATATATCCTCGAACTTTCCGAGTCTGTCAAGTGAAGATACATCTACGGAAATAGCCAGATCGTAACTTGTTCCGTCTGTCTCATGCTTTATCTTCTTAGTTCCGTTCAAAAACTTAAATGAAGAAGGAAAGCTTTCCGTATATACGTCTACTGTCTTGTTCTTGAAATTTTCCGTTATGTAGTTGTACAGCCCTGTGGTTGAGCCTATGCAGTCACCGTCAGGTCTCACATGGCCGATAATGGCTATGCTGCCTGCGGCTGTTATCATCTGCTTAAGCTTACGGGCCTTCCTGGAAATATCTGTTATCATTTATTCTGTCTCCGTCGACTCTTCCGTCTCTGACTGAGCATTGTCCCTTTCATTGATAGGCTTCATGATCTCGTCTATCTTTCTGGACATGTT
>CACZHN010000229.1:3615-7520 GCA_902780985.1 uncultured Lachnospiraceae bacterium
GACTTATCAAGTACGAAATGAATCTCAGGAGTATTTCTGAGATTCAGAGACTCGGCAAGTCTCTTTCTGATAAATCCGGCACCGCGGCGAAGTCCTTCGATTGTGGACTGACCCGATGCTTCATCTCCGAGAACCGAAATATAACATTTACATATCTTGAGGTCCTTTGTAACCTCTGTCTTTACAACAGAGGTAAGACCACTGATTCCCGGATCCTTAAGTTCGAACTCGATTATGTGACCGATCACTCTCTGAACGTCACTGTTTACTCTCGAGCTTCTCTCACTGTTTGATCTGCCTCTCATTTATTTCCTCTCAACTTCTACCATCTTATAGGCTTCGATGCGGTCTCCTTCGTGAAGATCATTCCATCCCTCGAATACCATACCACACTCGTAGCCGTTCTTAACTTCCTTGACATCGTCCTTAAATCTCTTAAGGGATGCAAGCTTTCCTTCGAAAATGAGATCATCATTTCTTGTGATCCTTACCGAGCAGTTTCTCTCAACAGAACCGTCAAGAATGAAGCATCCTGCGATGGTACCTACGCCTGAAGCCTTGAATGTGCTTCTTACTTCAGCATGTCCTGTAACCTTCTCCTCATAAATAGGATCAAGCATACCCTTCATAGCTGACTCGATATCATCGATAGCATTGTATATTACGTTATAAAGTCTTATATCAACCTTTTCCTGATCTGAAAGAGCCTTAGCCTGTGCATCCGGTCTGATATTGAAACCGATGATGATAGCGCTTGATGCTGACGCAAGAACTACGTCAGACTCATTGATGGCACCAACACCCGAATGGATACATTTGATGATTACTTCTTCATTTGAAAGCTTAAGGAGACTCTGCTTAAGAGCTTCTACAGAACCCTGAACATCGGCCTTGATGATGATGTTAAGTTCCTTAAGAGTTCCCTCCTGCATCTTTGAGAAGATATCATCTAGCGACATCTGCTTTCTTGACTCTGCGATAAGGTTCTCCTTACCTCTTGTGATGAAGGCTTCGCTGATCTGACGAGCTTCCTTCTCTGTCTCAGTAGAGATAAATGTATCACCTGAGTTTGGTACGCCTGAAAGACCGATGATCTCTACAGGTGTTGAAGGAGTTGCTTCCTTAACCGGCTTACCCTTATCGTTATTCATAGCTCTTACACGTCCGTTAGCCTCACCGATAGCGATGAAGTCACCGACCTTAAGAGTACCCTTCTGTACCAGAAGTGTAGCAACAGGACCACGACCCTTGTCGAGACGTGCCTCGATAACAACACCTCTTGCCTTACGGTTTGGATTAGCCTTGAGCTCAAGCATTTCAGATGTAAGGAGGATCATATCAAGGAGATTATCAAGACCTTCCTGAGTATGAGCTGATACAGGATAGAAGATTGTATCTCCGCCCCAGTCCTCTGCGATGAGGCCGTGCTCTGTGAGCTCCTGCTTAACTCTCTCAATGTTTGCGCTTGGCTTATCTATCTTGTTAACTGCAACGATGATCTGGATACCTGCTGCCTTTGCATGGTTGATAGCCTCTACTGTCTGAGGCATAACACCGTCATCGGCTGCAACAACCAGGATTGCAATATCTGTTGACTTAGCACCACGAAGTCTCATGGCTGTAAATGCTTCGTGTCCCGGAGTATCGAGGAATGTGATCTTCTTATCTCCGACTTTAACTGTATAAGCACCTATGTGCTGTGTGATACCACCGGCCTCTCCGACTGTAACGGATGAATGTCTGATGGCATCAAGGAGTGATGTCTTACCGTGGTCAACGTGACCCATAACGCAGACTACAGGAGGACGTGGCTGAAGTGAATCTTCAGGATCCTCGATATCCTTAAGAGCTTCCTCTACAATATCGATCTTCTCTTCCTCTTCTGCGATACAGTTGTACTCAAGAGCGATCTCACCTGCTTCTTCAAATGAAAGCTCTGTATTTACGGTATACATCTTTCCTTCAAGGAAAAGCTTCTTAATAAGAGCGTTTACAGGCTGCTTAAGCTTATCAGCCAGTTCGCTGAGTGTAAGGGACTCAGGAAGAACTATTGTCTTAATTGTCTCTTCTTCCTTCTCCTTCTTCTTCTGAACAGGACGCTCTTCACGTCTCTTCTGCTCTCTCTTCTGATCTGACTTCTTTACAGAGCCTTCAGAATACTTAGCTTCGTTCTTTCTCTCATCCAGACGCTTTCCTTCTGTACGTCTGTCTGCACGCTTTGAATCTTTTCTTGCATCGAAATCAGCGCCTTCGCTTTCTCCGCGATCCTTCTTTCTGTCGTTAGGACGCTTCATATCGCGCTTTGTATTTCTATCATCTGAATCCTTATCGCCGAAATCTCTGTTGTTACGGTCGAACTTGTTGCGTCCGTCACGGTTTTTATCTCTGTCGAATCCTCTTCCGTCACGACCACCGTCTCTTCCGCCATCGCGTCCGCCGTCTCTTCCGCCGTCACGGTTTCTGTCTCTGTCGAACTTAGGCTTTCCGTCGCGGTTGTCACGATTATCACGGTTACCGCCCTGTCCCTGTGGACGTCCGCCTTCAGGCTTTCTGAAGTTCTTATCACCGGCAGGTCTGTCTGATCTGTCTCCCGGCTTTCTGTCATTTCTAGGAGCATCGGTTCTCTCTGCAGGTCTTGCAGGCTTCTCTGCTCTAGGCTGCTCCTGCTTTGGAGCTTCCGGCTTCTTCTCAACCTTCTCTACAGGCTTTTCAACCGGCTTTGGTGCTTCAGGCTTTTCTGCCTTCGGAGCTTCCGGCTTAACTTCTTCCTTAACAGGCTTCTCTTCCTTTACAGGCTCAGCCTTAACTTCTTCCTTCTCTGCCTTAGGAGCCTTCTTCTCAACTGTCTTTGCAGGCTTCTCTTCCTTAGCAGCTTCTGCCTTAACTTCTGCCTTTTCTGTCTTAGCAGACTTCTTCTCTGTCTTTTCTGCTGTCTTCTTCTCTGCCTTCTTTTCTGTCTTCTCAGCCTTTTCAGCCTTCTTCTCCGGCTTCTCTGCAGGCTTCTCTTCCTTCTCTCCCTTAGGAGCAGGTGCGCCTGCTACCTTTACGGCAGGTCTTCCTGTAATCTTCATTCGAAGGAAGTTCATCATGTCCTCATCTATACTGCTCTGAGCTTTAAGATCAGGTCTCTTCTTGGTAAGGATATCAAGTATATCTGCACTTGTAATCTCTCTTCCAACTTCCTCGGTTAATAATTTTGCAAACTCATGTATTCTCAATGTCATACCTCCGAATTAATTATCAATTGTTACGATTTTGCTTATCTGTGATGCAAGACCTTCATCCGTTATAGCTATAACGCTTCTGGCTTCGCGTCCGATAAGTCTTCCAAGTTCTTCCTTCTCCCCGTATGTAATAAGAGGGAGTTCGTAAAAACTACATTTATTACTGAACTTCTTAGTGGTATTAGGAGAAGCATCCCGGGAAAGAATGACAAGCACTGCCTTTCCATCCTTGATAGCCGCTTCACACTGCAATTCTCCGGAAAATACCTTTCCGGCCTTCGCTGCTATCGAAAGCATACTTAGAGCATGCTGTTTCATAGATGCATCTAGTTCTATTCTTTCTTCTTCGCTTATAAGCCCTTCTCTACTGCAGTTTTTATGCACTCCGGATCACGGCATATATATGCGCCGCGTCCTCTGGCACGTCCGGATTCATCCAGGCTTCTTTCTGCACCGCCATCACCCTCAGAACGTGTGATGACTATACGCATCATATCAGCCTTGGGTTTCTTCTCACCGCAGCTTATACATTCGCGAAGAGATACTTTGTTTCTGTTTGCTTTCTTTGTGCTCAAGCGTCTCCTCCTGTCCGACTGCTATTCAGCTGTATCTCCTAAATCGGAGGTATCTTCTGTCTCTTCAACTTCTGATGACTCTTCAGCTGTCTCTTCTACAGCTTCC
>CACZHN010000230.1 GCA_902780985.1 uncultured Lachnospiraceae bacterium
AGAATCTGCTCGTAGGAGTTATTGATGATGATTCCCTTAAGCCGTGGATAGGGTTTGTTTATACATTTCCGGAGCATCGGGGAAAGATGCGTGTGGGAAAGCTGATCGAGCATATTTACGGTCTTGCGAAGAAAGACGGTTATAAGACCATCTATATCTCCACGGAAGAGACAGGACTTTACGAGAAGTACGGATTTACTTTCCGGAAAGGAATGAAGACTGTCTTCGGTGATGATACGAGAGTGTATTGCAAGGAGATTAACACGCCGGATTACAGTGACGTTATAGGTACGGAAGTTAAGGGAACTATCGACAGACCTTTGGGAAGGCCGCATCCGAGACATCCCGAGATGATATATCCGATCAACTACGGATATGTGGACGGTGTATTTGCCGGAGACGGTGCCGAGCAGGATGTATATGTTTTCGGAACGGATAAACCTATCAGGACATTTACGGGCAAAGTGGTGGGAGTGATCCACCGACTGAATGACTGTGAGGATAAATGGATCGTAAGCCTGGACGGTGAGCCGGTGGACAGGGAGACCATCCTTGCGGCAACGGAGTTTCAGGAGCAGTATTACATGGGAGAACTGTATTTATAGATATCAGGGTAGGCTCAAGTTTCTTTGGAAACATCTGTGAGCTTGTCTCTGAATATAAGATAAGATACGATAACAGCATAGGTTAAGCCTATGCTGTTTTAAATTTCAAGGAGGATACTATATGAAACGCAGATATGTTACAGCTCAGTAGTCTGAGCTTAAATAAATATAAATACTAAGCTCAGATGAATCCCCGTGAATGCGAAGAGCATTCGAATAATACAGGAGGATGAAATGAGCAGAAGAAGAGCAGACACGGATCTGCTTTCGGGAATAAAGGTTTATCATAAATGCGGAGGTTGCGGGCGCAGACAGCAGTTTGTAAATTCGGGAAAATTCAGAGTGAATGCCAACGGCAACAGAGTGGATGTCTGGCTTATATACAGATGCAGGAAGTGCAAGCATTCATGGAACCTCAGTATATATGAGAGAACCAGACCGGGAAAGATACCGGCAGATACTTACGAGCTTTTCCTTGCCAATGATGAGGAACTTGCCGAAGAGTACGGAAACGATAAAAAGTTTCTGGACAGAAATAATGCAGAGTATTGATTGACATAGCCGTACGACTATATTATCATATGTATATATGAAATATGTTCGTACGGCTATATTTGCGTAAATTTGTGAAAATATCGCCGAACGGCTATATGGAGGTGCGGCCATGAAAGTTAATGATTCGAATACATTTGGCGAAGCCATAAAGGCGAAAAGAAAGAAATTGGGATATACCCAGAAACAGATATGTGAATTCAGCGGGATAAGTGCGAGTTATATATCCGATCTGGAAAACGGTAAAGCAACCGTTGAACTCGGAAAGGCTATATACCTGGCTAATCTCTTGGGGATAGATGTTGAACTGAATGAAAGGGGATAATCCATGAAGACTCTTGCTGTTTATTTGGAAATAGACGGAGAACAGGTACATGTAGGCGATATTAAAGGAAACGATTATCGTGATGCATGTTTTTGCTATGCCGAAAGCTATCTGATTTCCGGATCGGGAAGGCCTATATCAATATCTCTGCCTCTGACAGATGAGGTATATTCTGCGGAAAAGACAAGATGCTTCTTTGAAGGACTGCTGCCGGAAGGATTTTCAAGAAGGGCGGTGGCAAACTGGATAAAGACAGACGAGGATGATTACGTGACGATCCTTTCCGTGCTGGGAAGAGAATGCCTCGGAGCAATTAAGATAATTGAAGAAGGTATATCGGATGAGGAATCCGGTTATAAGAAGCTGTCAATGACACAGGTTAAGAAACTTGCTGAAGAGGGAGCAACCAAGTCAACTCAGATACTTATGCAGACGCATCTGTCTCTTGCGGGTGCCACAGGCAAAGTGGGACTGTATTATGATGAGGATAAAGACAAATGGTATCTTCCGTCAGGAGATGCGCCGAGCACACATATCGTAAAGCAGAGTCATGTAAGACTGTCTCAGATTGTCCTGAATGAGGAACTCTGTATGTTGACGGCGAAAGAAGCCGGAATAAATGCGGTTGACAGTTTTATAGTAAATACGGGAAACGGATCTGATTCGGATATTTTATTCGCGACAAAACGTTATGACAGAAAAATGATAGGCAATCGAAGTATAGACGGATTAAGAATTCCCAACAGACTTCATCAGGAAGATTTTGCACAGGCCATGGGAATCAGTGCAAAGGATAAGTATGAAAAGGAATCGAAGAATTATCTGAAGCTGATGTTTGATACCATAAGAGCTAATTGCGCGGATCCTATATCTCAGCAGATCATTCTTTGGAAAATGATATGTTTCAATTATCTGATAGGTAATACGGATGCGCATATAAAAAACTTCGCTCTTGTATACGGTGAAAATCTGAAAACAATCTCACTTGCTCCGGCATATGATATTGTGAGTACAAGGATTTATAACATGTCGGATGGAATGAGTTTTTATATAGGTGGAGAGCTGAACATAGAGCGAATGAGTAGGAATACATTTGCGTCAGCGGCGGGAGAATGCGGCCTGACGGAAAGAATCGCACTGAAGAGTTTTGATGAGGTAGCCGATTCTTTTGAAAATGCTCTGAAAAAATCGGCGGATTATCTATATGAAACGGGATTTAAGGATGTTAAAGAAATGAGCGGGAATATCCTTAAAACCGGTGGATTCGGCAAGCTGTAGATGATTTTGACACTTGGGAACGGGACATATCAGAGCAAAAAATGTCGAGAAACGAACGTAAATATTATTGTATTATCTGCTCGAAAGGGAGATGAGTCACATGGATGAACAAAGAAAAGCAGTTAGAATAATGCAGGATTATATAAGCGAACATATCAATGAAAATATAAATATTACAGACCTTGCAGCTGCGTCATCTTTTTCACCATGGTATGCAAGACGACTGTTTCTCAAACATCTGGGTATGACACCGGCAGTTTATATAAGGCGCCTTAAACTGTCGAAGTCGGCCCTGAGACTGAGAGATGAAAACTGTCAGATACTGGATGTTGCGATGGATATGGGATTCGGAAGTGTGGACGGATATCAGCGTGCATTCAGACGTGAATTCGGCTGTAATCCGAAAGAGTATTCCACCAGTCCCGTACCGGTATGGCTCTTTACTCCTACACTTATTATCGATACGGAAAGGAAAGTGAGTGACGTGAGTGAGATAAGAAATGTATTTATACAGTTAGTTGAAAAGCCTGCAAGAAAGGTGATCATAAAGAGAGGTATCAAAGCTAAAGAGTATTGGAGTTACTGTCAGGAAGTCGGATGCGATGTATGGGGACTTCTTACAAGCATCAAGTCCATAAGCGGAGAACCTGTATGTCTGTGGCTTCCGAAAGAAATGAGAAAGCCTGTCGAAAACGAATATGTTCAGGGCGTTGAAGTCGAACAGGACTATGACGGAGTAATACCTGAAGGATTTGAGATCATCGAACTCCCGGCAGCAAAATATTTACTTTTCAGAGGAGAACCTTTTGCGGAAGAAGATTATGAATCGGCCATAAGAGAACTCTGGGATGCTGAGAAAAAGTATAACCCTGAATTCATCGGATATCAGTGGGATGACAGCAATCCGAGGATCCAGCTGGAGCCTATCGGAGAACGCGGATATATAGAACTCGTACCTGTAAAATGAGATTAGGGGACGGGGGTTGGGAAGTCCCAACCCCCGTCCTCTAGTTTCATCTTTTAAGATAAAAAAATATGTGATATATTGTATCTGTTGGACTTAATTTAAAAAAAATCGGGAGGAGCAGAGATGACAGCAAAAGAGTTATTAGACCTTTCTTTGGGCGAATTAGATGATAGTGCG
>CACZHN010000231.1 GCA_902780985.1 uncultured Lachnospiraceae bacterium
ACTTCTTACATGATCCATGACATGCTGGAGAAGGCAGGTCATAAGACGGGACTTGTGGGAACTATTGAGATAATCGACGGTAAAAACAGAACTCCTGCACAGAACACAACACCGGAATCCATCGAGCTGCACAGAATATTCCGTGACATGCTGGAGAACGGACTTGATTCTGTCGTAATGGAAGTTTCATCCCAGGGACTTAAGCTTAACCGTGTAGCGGGCGTGGATTTCGATTACGGTATATTTACGAATCTTTCACCGGATCATATCGGACCGGATGAACATGATTCTTATGAAGAGTACAGAGACTGCAAGAAGCTGCTTTTCTCCATGGCGCGTACGGGTATCTTCAATATAGACGATGCCGAGACTGCATATATGATGGAGGGGGCTTCCTGCGATATAGTTACTTTCGGAGAAGCAGAGGGCTCTTCATATAAAGCATCGGATGTAAGGATATATTCCGAAAAAGGAACCCTTGGAATGGAGTACAGCCTCAGCGGTAAGCTTTCGGCTGATGTTTTCGTGGATCTTCCGGGAGATTTCAGCGTGCATAATTCTCTTGCCGCTGTAGCTGTAGCGGACATGATGGGAGTATCTCTTGAAAAGATATGCGATATCCTTAAGGTTATCAAAGTTCGCGGAAGAGTTGAAATGATACCTATATCGGATGAGTTTACTCTTATGATCGATTACGCTCATAACGACATGTCTCTTAAGTCTCTTCTTCTTGCGATAAAGAGATACGAGCCGAAGAGAATAGTTACTCTTTTCGGATGCGGAGGCAACAGATCCAAGGACAGAAGATACGGAATGGGCGAAGTGTCCGGCAAATATTCGGACTTCACCGTTATCACCAGCGATAATCCGAGAAGAGAGAATCCGCAGGACATAATAGATGATATTAAAGTCGGAATAGGAAAGACCGACGGAAAGTATGTTGAGATCATAGACCGTAAGGAAGCTATCAGGTATGCGATAATGAACGCGCAGCCGGGAGACATCATCATACTTGCCGGAAAGGGTCATGAAGATTATCAGGAGATCAACGGCGTAAAGCACCATATGGATGAGCGTGACCTGATAAGAGAAGTATTGGAGGAAGAGGATGTCACAAAAATATGCGGATATAATAATCGATATTTCGCATGAAGGAGTAGACAAGACATTTGAATATAAGATACCGGAAGAACTTTCCGAACAGGTGCAGGTAGGCTCTGTGGTGAAGGTTCCCTTCGGTCAGGGCAACAGGACCAGACAGGGATATGTGATAGCCGTAAAGGACAGCTCAAAGTGGGATCCGGATAAGATGAAGAGCATCCTTCAGATTGACGAAAAAGCCGTCATGGTTGAGGGAAAACTTATCAGGCTTGCGGAGTGGATGAGAGGAACCTACGGCGGAACCATGATCGCGGCTCTGAGGACCGTTATGCCCGTAAAGGAAAAGGTGGCGGGACGTAAATCCAGGATCGATGTCATGGATGAAGTTCCGGAATTCGCACCGGTTGGAGAACTGACCGACGAGCAGACGGAAGTGGTCGGTACATTTGAAAGAGATTTCGATGCGGGTGTCAGGGACAGATATCTGCTTCACGGAATAACCGGCAGCGGCAAGACGGAAGTCTATATAAGACTTGCGGAAAAAGTTATAAAGAGCGGTTCTTCCGTAATAGTGCTGATCCCGGAGATAGCCCTTACCTATCAGACGGTAGCAAGATTCAAGACCGTATTCGGAAACAGAATATCAATACTTAATTCCAGACTCAGCAAGGGGGAGAAGTTCAGGGAATTCGAACGAGCAAGATCGGGAGAGACCGATATAATCATCGGACCGAGATCCGCGCTCTTTACTCCTTTCGAGAAGCTGGGACTTATAATAATCGACGAGGAGCATGACGGCTCCTATAAAAGCGAAACAACGCCTAAGTATCATGCAAGAGAAGTTGCTATGGAAAGGGCTCGTATAGAAGGCGCGGCTGTTGTACTGGGAAGTGCGACTCCGTCGGTGGTAAGTTACCATATGGCGGAACAGGGGAAGCTGAGGAAACTCACACTAAAAGCCAGAGCCACAGGCGGAAGCCTGGCCGAAGTAAGCGTTGTGGATATGAGAGATGAACTTCATCAGGGGAACAGAAGCATCATATCCGGAAAACTTTATGAGAGACTCCGTACGGCATTTGAAGCGGGAGAGCAGGCTATGCTGTTCATCAACAGGAGAGGATTCAATTCCTTTGTATCCTGTCGTGAATGCGGAGAAGTCATAAGATGTCCGAGATGCGACGTATCTCTGTCGCTGCACGGCACTTCGAAACTGATGTGCCATTACTGCGGACATACGGAGGTTATGCCTAAGGCCTGTCCAAAATGTTCGTCAAAACTTATCGGCGGATACGGAACGGGAACCGAAAAAGTGGAAGCGGAGGTAAAAAGACTCTTCCCGAACATCAGAACCCTCAGAATGGATAAGGATACTACCCAGAAGAAGGATTCTCACGGAAAGATCATAGATGCCTTCAGGCGACATGAGGCAGATTGTCTGATAGGAACCCAGATGATAGTGAAGGGACATGACTTCGGAAATGTAACCGTGGTCGGTGCTGTTCTGGCGGACCTGGGACTCTTTGACAGTGATTACGAATCGGCGGAGAGGACATTTGATCTGCTGACTCAGGCAGCGGGACGAGCAGGACGAGCTGAGAAAAAAGGATATGTTGTTATACAGACTTATCAGCCGGAACATTATTCCATCATTACAGCCTCTCAGCAGGATTTTGAAGGCTTTTATCAGTACGAGATGGCATACAGGCGCATGCTGCATTTCCCACCCGTATATGAGCTTCTTGGAGTGCTCATAGCGTCTCATGATGAAGGGAGGGTTATCGAGCTGGCGGAGAGCCTGGCACATGAACTCAAAGAACGCTTCGGCGGAGCGGGAACGGATATAATAGGACCTGCTGAAGCGGTCATATATCGTATAGACGAAGTATACAGAAAGACCATTTATATAAAGTCGGAAGATACGGATGTGATAACGGCTATCACCGACTATATACAGAACAGAACTGTGGGATTGGAGAACATAGAGGTACAGACGGATCTTAATCCGTTAAGGATAGTGTAGAAAAGGAGAGATGACATGGCACTCAGAACAATAAGAGTAGACGGAGATGACGTATTAAGAAAGGTATGCAAGCCGGTAAAAGAGATGACACCTCGTACAGAGGAGCTTATCGATGACATGTTTGAAACCATGTACGCCGCAAACGGTGTGGGACTTGCAGCTCCGCAGGTAGGAGTTCTTAAGAGAATCGTGGTTATTGATGTTATGGACGGAAGCCCGCTGGTGCTTATCAATCCCGAGATCGTAGAAGAGGACGGTGAGCAGACCGGTTCAGAGGGATGCCTGTCACTTCCGGGACTTGAGGGAGAGGTTACAAGACCTAACCATGTTGTCTGCAAGGCTCTTGACAGAAATATGCAGGAGATAACCGTAGAGGGAACAGAACTTCTTGCCAGAGCCATCTGCCATGAGCTGGATCATCTTGACGGAGTTCTTTACAAGGACAAGGTAAATGACGGACTTCACAGAGTTCAGCCGATGGATCCGGATGACATGGACGATGAAGAATTCGATGATGAGTTTGAGGACGAAGAGTAATCCGATATCTGTTGGAGGTAAGTCTATTGAAGATAGTATATATGGGTACACCGGACTTTGCGGTGGCGCCTCTTAAAAAGATAGCCGAGGCAGGCTATGATATAGCCGCTGTATTTACACAGCCGGATCGTGAAAAGGGCCGTGGTAAGAAGGTGGCGTTTTCCGATGTTAAGACAGCTGCCATAGAACTTGGGCTGGAGGATAAGAT
>CACZHN010000232.1 GCA_902780985.1 uncultured Lachnospiraceae bacterium
TTCACTGATTCCTATCGGTATAGGAATAGTGGTGATCATGGTTATCATCCTTATCGTTTCAATTGTATTGAAGCAGACAAAGGGTGGCAACGGTGAAGGCGGTGTAAGCGGAAGGGGTTCCGGAAAGTCGCTGGAACAGCTGTATAAGAATGTAAAGGTTAACGAAGCAACACCGCAGAAGGGAACCATATCTCTCGGAACCAACAATCTTTACGACGAGCTTCCGGAGATAGATAAGTATCCTTTAGCCGTAACGGGAAAAGGAGATATCGATATCGAGATATTTACATCAGGTGAGAAGGCCGGAAAAGACAACGATTCCTGGCTTATCGATGTAGCAAATAAATTCAACAGTTCAGGCAGCACGGTAAACGGCAGGACCGTATCCATGAGTGTCAGAAGCGTTGCATCCGGTACCGCTGCGGATTATATCATTTCCAATAAGTACGTTCCGGATCTTTACACACCGTCCAACACTCTTTTCGGTGAATACGCAAAGACCAACGGCGGATCCCTTGAAATGTATGATGAGCGACTTGTAGGAAACACAGCCGGAATCCTTATAAAGAAGGGGACCTATTCCGATTTTGATTCTATCATCAAGGCGGTTCAGGATAATCAGATAAATGTAGGATATACAAATCCTCAGACCAGTGCGACAGGTCTCAACCTCCTGCTTACACTGCTGAAGGACGGAACCGAAAACTTCACATCATTTAACAAGAATATTCCTTACGTTGCATATACAACACAGCAGATGAGAGACAGTGCATCCAACGGTAGTCTGGACGGAATGCTGACAGAGTATCAGGCATACATCAACGATTCAAACCTTACCTCAATGTACGATTTTATCCCGTTCGGAGTAAGACATGATAACCCTGTATACATTTGCGATAAGGATCTCAAAACTCAGGATGAGCTTGATGCCATCAAGATGGTAGTTGATTACTGCAAGAGCTCGGAAATGCAGAAGATCGCCACAAGCAAAGGCTTTAATGCAAACGATGATTACAAGCCGGACCTGGAGTTCTCGGGTGCCGAAGTTACTCAGGGACTTGAGACATACAAGAAGGAAAAGGATAACGGAAGAGATATAATCGCCGTATTCGTTGCGGACTGCTCAGGATCGATGGACGGAGAGCCGATGCAGCAGCTTAAGAGTTCATTATCAAACGGTTTATCATACATCAACGATAACAATTACGTAGGACTCGTAAGTTACTCGAATTCGGTAACCGTAGAGCTTCCGATCGCACAGCTGGATCTTAACCAGAGATCTTACTTCCAGGGTGCCATCGACAATATGAACGCCATCGGCGGAACAAGTACTTACGAAGCACTTGTAGTTGCTGCAAAGATGATCCAGGATGAAAAGGTAAATCACCCGGATGCGAAATGCATGATTATTCTTTTAAGTGACGGCTATGCCAACGGAGATCTTACAATATCCGATATTCAGAACCCGATCAAGGATTCGGAGATTCCTATCTACACCATCAGCTACGGAAGCGATGCGGATAGGGATGAGCTGCAGGCGGTATCAAATATAAATGAAGCGGCCAGCATCAATGCGGATTCGGATGATATCACATACAAGTTAAAGAGCTTATTTAACAGTCAGCTGTAAAAAATAACGCCCGGACATTTGAAATGTCCGGGCGATTTCTTTGATTACATTTTCTTTGTCATATAGGCAGGTTCGGTTTCTTCAACCGTTTCGCCGTTTTCTTTAGGCTCAAGGGCCTTCTTTTCATTTTTAATTTCCCAATGGATCAGGAAAGTCAGGGTTGCTCTAAGGAGAATTATGGCTCCGAGTATTCCCAGTTCTGCCCATTCTCTTACAACAACGGTTCTCAGAACCTCTCCGCCCAGCTTGAATTCCAGCGCCAGGGCGATTCCCTGTGCCAGCATAAGTCGGATGGAATCATCTTTCTTTATCCAGAAGATGAAGCTCTTTACCGCGGTCAAAACAAGTATGCAAATACCGAAGAATTCCAGAAGCAGGGTTGAGAACTCAACCACATAGCGAAGGATATTTTCGGTATCCTGATAAAAACTCTCCATAAGCGATACCTCCCATAGTTTCCCCACTTCTCTATTATATATTTTGAGGGTTGTTATAGCAAGAAATATTGCCCGTCGGAAAATTTGTCATCAGATACAAGTTGGAAACAACTGTATGCAATAATGCTCGCTGTAAGGGGAAAATAAATTAGTGAAGGAGTATTTATATGAGACGACCTGGTAAAAATCTTACCTGCTTCTTACTGGCTGCAATGATGCTTACATGTTCGGGATGTGAAAGAAAAGCAGAATTAGTGGAGGGAAATACAGATACTCAGACCGAGGCTGATACTGAAAATGCGGATCTGGGGGGATCCGAAGAATCGGCCTCGGATGAGGAAACTGTAGAAATCACCAATTGGTATGAGCATATAGACGGAAACGGACAGGGCTTCGAATACGTCGAAACAGAGGTGCAGTTTTTGGATTATGATGCGGACTTGCTGCTTGCTTCAACGGTAGAGCTGGAAGAGTTCGATTCGGAGTACGTCAAGAAGCTTTGCGACACCGTGTTTGACGGCGGTGAAGTCGAGGTTTACGACTATGCCAATAAGACAAAAAGAGTTTATGATGACCTTATAGCCGCAGAGGAGGATCTTCTGCAGATATACGATCAGTATAAGATGAACAACGATAAGGCTCTGGGATATTATCCGTTCCAGCTGCTTCCTTTCGGAGGCTGGGAGACCAGACCGAATACGGAAGAGTTTGAGAGATCCGTTATAGAAAATGATATCGAAAGACTTAAGACCGAGAGGGAGAGTGCTCCGGAAACTCTGGAGAACGATTATTCCTACGGCGGATACATCGGAAAGATCAACGGCGAAGAGTACTACATGTTCCTGGGAAACAAGAACTATGACGAGTATCTTTCCGCACCGGAAACGGATTTTTCGGGGGATAGAGTAGTAACGATCATGAAGAAGGATCTCGAGACTTCTTACAAAGGAAAGTCTGCAGATGACGCAGAGCAGTCTTGTCCTGATATAAAGAAAAATGCAATCGTAAAGAACTACACAATGGAAGGCCTCCATGGGGATATAGATCCGAGAGAGGATTACCTTGATACTGCGAAGTCATTTCTCACAAAGATCGGTTACGGAAGCTTCGAAAACATGCCGTATGAAACAGAGAACCTTTACTGGGGAAGCAACCTGACGGAAGGCTTCCTGAATGCAAAAGATTTCCGTATGACAGTTAATAAGAAGCACGAGATTGACGGACAGAGTCTGCTCTTCGAATATAACAGTATTCTGACCGGATTTCCGGGACAGAACCTTATCGAGCTTTCGGATTTTGATGCGCTGAATCAGATTGATACAAATACCTACGTTGAAATGATGGTGAACGATACCGGAGTGATAGGATGTCACATCTACAATCCGGCAAGATTCATCAAGAATGACGAGATCAGCGGCCTCCTGGACAGAGATGATATTGTGGATATCATGAAAGAAAGCATAAACGATAAGAGCCTCTGGGTTATGCCTGACAGAAAGGTAGACAGATTTACGATCAACGACGCAATGCTTCTCCGCTTCCCTGTAAAGTCGGGGGATAACGAGAACGAATATACTTACATACCTTGCTACATGTTCTACAACTTATCCAGTGAATACACCAGTCCGTTTATAGTTATAAACGCCATAGACGGCAGTATCATAGATGTGGAAAAAGAACTTAAAGATTACCCTGACGGTTGGTACCGGGGGACGGGGGGCGAGTAGTCAAAAATAAACACGG
>CACZHN010000233.1 GCA_902780985.1 uncultured Lachnospiraceae bacterium
TTTCTGAGAATATCATAACCTCTGAAACGGGTGTGAAAATTATGCATGGTGCTGATGTAGTCCGAATCGGAGAAGGTCAGCGCTGTTAAAGTATCGAAATACATTTCCTCTCCGAGGAAATTGTAAATATCTTCCATTGAGGAAGAGTATTCCCGGTTATCAATCTCGATGACATTTTCCGTATCATCAAGACCTACGCGGTCACGGAGAAATTCCGATGCAGCTGCACAGACCGCATCCTGATCCAGAGTACAGCGGTTCTCTATCGGTTCCGTATAAGGTGTCTGGGCTTCTTCCAGCATCATGGTAGAGTAGTTTTCGCCCGGAAAATACTCATCGATATCAAGAGGTTCAAAATATATATAAGTATAGAAATTTACGTAGTCACAGGCCAGGATAAGACCGTAATCAACACCGTTAAAGAGACCTTTATACATGTGAATACTGTAGAAGTCGTTGTCTTCCCAGCCGAAACGCAGCTCGGTATCAGGGGTTACGATATAGGTGCCCTGCTTTTCCTGAGTAAGGATTTCCAGCAGTCTTTTATATTTATGGATAAGCGCCATATTTTCGGTATCGCTTTTAAACTCCAGTATCGGAAGCTCAGTTGCTCCGTCATCGAAGAATCCGTCCGCAAAGGCTTTCTCGTCTTCAAGTTCTTTACGGGTCTTTCCCAGCTCATAAACATCCAGATAATCCACATCCGGAAGAGGCTTATTTACCTTGGCGGAAAGCTGCATGTCGCCTACATTCTGTTCGCATTCGAATACCAGATTCTCTCCGAACATTTCATGAAGAGACTTACCGGATATACCGATTTCCGAGTCGCCTATACTGCTGACAGGGGCGGCTTCTTCGGTGTCGCTTGAAATCTCGATTCCCGCATAATCCGTGATCTCCTTCGGCTCCTGTTTGCCGCATCCGGTCATGGAAACACTCATTGCTCCGATGAGTATAAGAGGTATTGCTTTACTTATTAACCTTCTGTTTTTCATTATGTGTTCCTCCTCACAATGTAATACCTTTCTCATCGTATACTACGTTACAACTGCGTTGTATCAATTGTGTATCAATTGCGAAGAAAGTTTTACTGTGGTACTATTCAATATATCAAAACTCGGGGGGAAGGACAAATGGTTAAGATTCTGATAGTAGAAGATGAAAAACCTATTTCCGATATGATGGTAATGAGCCTGAAGCTTATGGGCTATCATTGCACGGCACTTTATAACGGTATGGATGCGGCGAATCTTCTGGAAGAAAATCAAAGTTTTGATCTCATACTTCTGGATATAATGCTTCCGGAAATAAACGGATACGAACTCATGGAATACATACGTCCTATGGGAATACCCGTGATCTTTATAACCGCAAAGGCGGCGCTTGATGACAGGATCAAGGGGCTTACTTCGGGAGCGGAGGATTATATCATTAAACCGTTTGATATGGTTGAACTGGGCGCCCGTATAAATATCGTGCTCAGACGGTTCAACAAGACCGAAAACCTTCTCACCTTCAAAAACATTTCTGTTGATGTTGAAAACAGAATAGTTACCCGCAACGGGGAAGAGATCAAGCTTTCACCGAGAGAGTTCGATCTTTTTGTGCTGTTCGTTCGTAATCAGAATATTACCCTTTTTAAGGACAGGATATACGAGACCATATGGGGAGGCGAGTGGAATCCGGATTCCAGGATCATTGATCTCAATGTTCAGCGACTTCGTAAAAAACTGGATCTGAAAAACGAGCTGACCACCGTATATAATTCAGGCTACAGACTGGTGGATAAGTAAATGAAATTCAGGTATAAGGTTCTTCTTATAAACATAATATTCATATCCCTTTCCCTGTCTGCGGCGGGTTTTATTATGCTGCTCAGGCAGAACCGAATGATGATGGATGCGGAGGTGAAGAACGCGGTTACCGAGAATAACCTTGCTCAGTCTGTCATGGAGTATTCCATGCTGGATATAATCAACAGCTTTGATAAAAATCTGCAGGATGAACTTCCGGGGATTGCGGAAAGGGTCTCCGTGGGCATGCTGTCCGGAACATCGGATCTATACATTTACTATGATTCGGAACTTCTCTATTCCACAGAAGATGTGAAGGAGATTCAGGTTCCCGAATACGATACCGATAATCTGGGAAAGCAGTATATCATTGAGGAAAAGGACGGAAATACATATATCTATGTATTTACCTCCAGCAGACCGGATACCAGAGTTATAGAGATCATTACCAGGAGAAATGTAACGGACACCGTAAAGATTCTGGATAATACCGCAAGAAACTTCAGCTTGTTCCTAACGGCGATCCTTCTTCTTTCGGGACTCATTATATATTTCATAACAAAGCTCCTTACCAGACCTTTGGAGAATCTGAATACGGTAACGGATAAATTCGCGGAAGGAAAATTCGATACCAGAAGCGAAGTGACTTCCCGTGATGAAGTAGGACTCCTGTCGGAGAAGTTCAATCATATGGCGGATTCCGTAGAAGAGCATATAGATGAACTGGAAGACATGATACACAGAAGAGACCAGTTTGTTGCCGACTTTACCCATGAGATAAAGACGCCGATGACTACCATCATAGGCTATGCGGATATAATCCGCTCGGTAGATCTTCCGAGAGAGGATGAGATAAATGCGGCAAGTTACATCTACTCCGAGGGACGAAGGCTGGAGCAGATGTCTGCCCATCTTTTTGATCTTATATATCTTAAAGACGGCACGGTTCCGAAGCAGCCTGTCAACAGTGTGGCACTGGGAGAGGCGGTCATAAAGACGGTTAAGCCGTCAATTGAAAAGGCGGGACTTAAGCTGGAATATTCCTTTGACGATACAACTATAATGGGAGACAGTGCACTTCTGGCCACTGCATTTATAAATCTTCTGGATAACGCAAGAAAGGCTTCCTCAAAGGGAAGCGAAGTATCCTTTACGGGAAAAAAAGACGGAGATAAGTACCGCTTCGTGGTGGAGGATCACGGTATAGGAATTTCCGAAGAGGATCTGGGAAAGATATGCGATGAATTCTACATGGTAGATAAATCCCGTTCCCGTAAGGAAGGCGGAGCGGGTCTCGGAATGTCCCTTGTAAATGCGATCATGAGGGAACACGGATTCGAATTCAGTATTGAGAGTGAACTTGGAAAAGGCACGAGGATGATAGTGATCATATGAAAAAAGGTCTTCTGAAAAACAGAATATTTGTCATAGCGACGCTTCTTCTGGCTGCTGTCTGTATCTTACTGCCCGGAAGAGTTCTGGATTATCTGAACAAGAAGGACGTGGCGGTCATGAAAGACGTTCCGGCAGAGTATTATGCGGGACCGTCGGAATCAGTTATACTCAATTCTTCAAGACAGCTTTCGGATGTTCAGAATCTCATGCTTGTAACGGGAGTATGGGAGAGTCAGGTGACTACGGTGGATCCGGGCTCCTGCAGACTTACGGGTATTGAGGCGAAGGATCTGGCTGTCAGCAGAATAAACGCCCTTGCAAAGAAGGGACTGTATCCCTGCAGTATAGGCGAAGATATCAAGCAATGGTATTCCGCAATCTTCTGGCGGGTTTCCTTTGTTAAGTACGATCATACCGAGAAGCATACGATAATACTTACGGAAATGGGAACAGTGCTGTATGTTGATGTACAAACGGAGAACTCGGATCTTCTGGATGATTTTGACCCGAATATGAATCTGGCATATGCATTTCTTCTGATAGATCCGGCATCCATTGACTATCTGGCGTCGGCATATGAAGGGACCAAAGAATACGGGCTTATGGAGAAGAACACGGGCAAGTTTAAGATAAGGCATATCAAGGATGACCTGTCTCATCGTTTTAATAGGGAAGCCGCACTGAAGTATGCACCGGTACCGGAAGATTTCGTGCCGGATAAAGGTGTCTATCTTGACGCAGAGGATGTCACCGAAACAAATTACAGTGTGTATATGAGAAAAAATAGTCAGAATTATACTACAATTATACAGCCATAGACAGAAAGTTATTGACATATGTCGGAATGGTCTTTATACTTTCCAAATATAGTTTCAGTTATCTGAACAAGAAAAGGGTGAAGGGGACGTCAAACTAATGCTTAATACTACAGTCAGATCCGAATATACAGGTTATGTGATTATGCATGGTATTTACGTGTATGGTCCGATTTTTGTGTTTTCGAATATTGATGAAGATAAGCAGTAAAGTTCAGATAATAATTACATTTTCATGACTTGATATTTAAACCACTTATCTTTTTTTGAGATAAGTGGTTTTATTGTTTTTCAGCGGAGTTTGGATATGGATAATTTTGTTGATGAAAGAGATTTTAAGCTGCTGGAACAGGATGCATATACATTTTTCGTATTACGAAAGATCATAAAGTATCCCTGCAGAGTGATCCTTACGGATCATGAGAGACTGATTGTATGCCATACCGGGAATCCTTTCCCTACATGGGTGTGGACCGCTGATGACGCGACGGATGAGGAGAAGGAAAAGGCTTATAAGCTGGCTATGGAAAACTCTCCGGCAGAGGAAGGACATACCTATAACATCAAGTACAGCCTTGCTGAGTACTTCATGAAGAGAGCGGCAGAAGACGGAAAAAATCTGAAGATCACCACAAATATGTTCGCCTATGACTGTCCGGAGCCGAAGGCTCCCGAAAGTGAGATTGACGGAGAACTTCATCAGTGCACTGAGGAAGATATAGACATGCTGGTGGAATTCATGGATATGTTCCACAATACTGTCGGTATAGATAAGCAGTCTCTTGATGTATACAGGGAGAATGCAAAAGAGGGCGTAAAATTCGGAAGCCTCTACTTCTGGAAGAATGCAGAAGGTAAGCCGGTGGCCGGCTGTAACTGGAGACCGAATGATTATATGGCATCTGTAGGCCTTGTTTATACAAGAGAAGAGGAAAGAAGAAAACACTATGCGGAACATTTGGTTTATAATGTTACTATGATCGCGAAAGAAGCCGGATTTTTACCGATGTTATATACTGATGCGGATTACGCAGCATCAAATGCATGTTACGAAAAGATCGGCTACATCAGACGCGGAGAATTATGTACTGTAGGTATTTAGACACGAAAGGGACAGCAGGAAGGACATGAACAAATCGGATATTAAAAGGCGCATTAAGAAGGAATACGGATCAAATCCGCTGGAGAACAGTTACAAGGACGAATCAAAAAACATGCTTCGCCTGGTGAGAATCTATCACGACCTGAAGGAAGAAAAAGACGCGCAGGTCATAGATGACATCACCTGGGAAGATATCGAAATGGACGAGGTGTTTTTCCGAGTCAATCATACCCGCAGCTATATGGGAGAGCAGATCCTCTATCATATGCTGCATCTTATCAAAAAAGACAAATCCACAATAGATGAAGAAGCGGATTTCTTCGACAAGGATGAAGAAGTCCGGGTGGAGACGGAGATGAATCTTCGGTCTCTCAGCAAAAGATATTCCAAGTATTATCTTCCGGAAACACTCTGGAATCTGGACGGCTTATCAATGGGAAATCCTATTGTATATCCCGTTTTGCTGATTCTTTTGATCTTAGCCATAGTGATCGGCATACTCCGTCCGGCATTTTTCGCAGTCATCATATTTATGGCCGTTATAAACCTGATGGTTTATATGGTGGTGAAGATGAAGTACGATACAACGCTCACTTCACTCTGCTGCGTAAGAGAGCTGGTGGATATATCGAATTACGTGGAGAATTCCGAAAAGCTTTCAAAGATGTACATGGATGACAGCATGAAAGAGACAGTGGCGACTTTGAAGAAAGTTACCAAGTTTCTTACTTACTATACTTATACCAAGAACATGGTCCAGAACGGTGATTTTGCAGCCGTCATCCTGGAATATATATTCGGAGTTACCATGGTGGACGCTATATGCTGTTCACTGGCATTTAAGCGACTCCGTACACACAGAGATGAACTTATCAGACTTTATGAGATGATCGGCCGTATGGATGCCGCTATCTCGGTAGCTTCCTTCAGAAGAAGCCTGGACAGCTGCAAGCCTGAGTTTACAGACGGCGGATTTGTTGTCAGCGAAGGACTCTATCATCCGCTTCTTGAGAATCCTGTTAAGAACGATTTCCGCATGAAAAGAAACTCCTTCTTTACAGGTGCAAATGCAACGGGTAAGTCTACATTTATGAAGGCGATAGCCATAAATGTAATCCTGGGCGAGACCATAAATACCTGTACCGCAACAAAGATGAGCTTCCCGAAAATGTATGTGATGACATCCATGGCCCTCAGAGACGATGTGCTGAACGGCGAAAGCTACTACGTTCGCGAGATCAAGTATTTAAAGAGAATGATGGAAAAGGTGCTTTCGGGAGAGAAGACTCTCATCGTTATCGACGAGATCCTGAAGGGTACCAACACCAAGGAAAGAGTTGCCGCATCCAGAGCTTTACTGGAATACCTGTCGGGCACATCGGCGGTGGTAATAACAGCAACTCACGATATAGAGCTGGTTGAACAGATGAAGGATCTGTATGATGCATATTACTTCGAATGCCTGGTAAATGACGGTGAAGTTAAGTTCAGCTACGAGCTTCGTGAAGGAATAAATAAGATTACAAATGCAATCGAACTGATGAAGGGAATGGGATTCCCTGAGGAGATCATAGAAAGGAGCAGGGCTTATGGAAATAGTATATAAGAAGCTGACGGATAAAGAACTGGATACATTTATCAACATGAGAATCACACAGCTTACAGAAGAATATACTTCCGAAGGCCGTACCGTTCCTGAGGGTGTGGACCTTAAGGCCGCACTGGAGGATTTCTATCACAGACATATGGCTGACGGTACATTTGTATCCTGGCTTGCCATGGACGGAGATAAGATCGTCGGTACAAGCGGCATGTCTTTTGTCGAGAAACCTCCTTACTTTACCTGCCCAAGCGGCAGACTGGGACTGCTTTCCAGTATGTTTACGGATCCGGATTACAGAAGAATGGGTATTGCAAAAGAACTTCTCCATCGGGTTGTGGAGGAGGCAAGAGCTTACGGCTGCGGAGCGGTGCATATCACAGCTTCGAATATGGGCGTGAAGCTTTATACAGCTTACGGATTCAAGCATAACGGAAACTTTATGCAGTATACTTTATAGCTTTTCAGGCTGTTTCCCGAAAAGCGGAACAGGAGAAATTATGAAAATAAATAAGGATCCGGAAACCATGAGATTTCTGGAAAAGATAGCGGCTCTCGGTTACGTGGCACTGGAATCAGTGGATTACGGCGGGTGGCAACTTAGATTTACCGAAGGATTTACCGGGCGCGTAAACTCGGTTCTTATACTGAGAGA
>CACZHN010000234.1 GCA_902780985.1 uncultured Lachnospiraceae bacterium
GCTGTATAGACGGTGCGGTGATAATCGGTTCGGCTGACGAAGAAGGAAGAAGACAGGAAGTTTCCAACTACGGAGATTCGGTTGATTACTATGTCGAGGCGGAGTCCACATCCATAGCGGCAGCGAGATTCACGGGAATCATTTCGAAAGACGGAATCGAGAGCGTAAAGAACGGAAACACGGAGAAGGGTGTATATACAAAGGAAATGATCAAAGATCCGATGGATCACACGCAGGATGAGATTCAGGGCATCATAGATTCTCTTTCGAAGGAAGAAAGAAGAAGTTATCTGGAAAACATCTACGACATCCTGAACGAAGAGGAGACAGAAGAGGACGCACTGAGAGAGATCGAAGCAATGTTTGAAGTGCAGGATCAGTGGGAGGTAAGTTCCGACTGGTGTGCGGGTTATCTTTCCAGAAGACTCATCGGCGAAGGCAAGCTTCCGGGCGGAAGCATCACCCAGTCGGTATATCAGCTGAGGGGCATGCTTGAAGCTGCGGGCTGGTCGGTGGTGAAGGATACAGGCCGCGCGCATTACAGCATGGGAAGTTCTCAGATCGCTTCAGACATAAATGCGGTAGCCAAAGCCGGAGACGCAATCCTTTTCTACGGCAACGGCGCCGATGTAATGTATATGGTTCACTGCGGATACGCGAACGGCAACGGAACCATGGACGACAAGCCGGGCCAGTACAGAGCCCTCAGAACCAACCACAACATAAACGGATATGTAACCGCGACCACAGGAGCGAAGGGGACCAACGGCTTCGTCATTTACAGAAGAAATGTTTCCTACGATTACTATCTGACGGTGGAGAAATCGTCTTCCACTACATTTAAACCGTCCATGAAGGGCATTCGCTATGACCTTACGGACAGCAACGGAACGCCGTACGCTACATTTACCCTGGATGCCGACGGAAAGGTTACGAGTGCATCGGATATAACCGTTACGGCCGCAAGAGTTAATTCCACTATGAGAAATGTATCGGCGGTTAAGGGCGAAGACGGAAGATATTATTATCATTTCACCATCGACAACATTACCGGATGGAGCAACTCTTCTTTTAAGATAATTGAGCGAAGCACCAACGACAACTACACGCTGAACGCGGGCCAGACTTATGTCAGGGACTGGGACGCAGGCGAATATAAGCTCATCAACGGCAGTACAAACACCAACATGATCGACGGCGTAGTGGCCGGCGACCTGAAGGGCATGATAGAAGTTTATAAAGTTGACGACGGCGGAAAGCCTCTTTCGGGTGCGGTATTTTCCGTAACAAATGCGGGCGGCACCGAGGTGGGAAGGATAACCACCAACGAGAAGGGCTACGGAACACTGACAAATCTCAACGGTGGAAGCTATAAGGTAAAGGAGATCAAGGCGCCGGCAGGATTCAGCCTGAGCAGCACGGTTTATTCCGTATCAATAGATACGTCCAAGACATTTGCACTGGCGGGCCAGTCCTATTCCTATGTATTCAATTCGGACTATTATGTAACGGCAAATGAAGATCTGAAGAGAAACGTGGGTACCGATAAGGGACGCCTGGCCACGCATTTCCTGGAATACGGCATTAAGGAAGGCAGAAGATCGGCGGAAGGATTCGATGTAAATGCATATAAGAATGCGGCTGAAAATGCGGATCTTAGAAGAAACTTCGGGAACAATACGGAGCTTTACTATCTGCATTATCAGAACAGCGGTGCGAAGGAACAGAGAATGGGAAGACGCCCGGCGGATTATCAGGCGCTGAAGGAAGGCGTATCGGGCAGCGGTGCGGTTGCTACGATAAAGATCGTGAACCATGCCAAGAGAGCGGACTTCAAATTTTCAAAGAGAGACGAAGCGGGCAGGCCGATGGCGGATGTTGAATTCGTGATCAAATCGGAAACTACAGGTGAAACGAAGACAATAAAAACAGATGCGAACGGCAACTACGAATCATCAAAAGCAGGACTCTGGTTTGAGATGAATAAGGACGGAACGAAAACTCCGAAGCAGAGCGGACAGGGCGCATTACCGATAGGAACTTATACCGTAACCGAAAAAAGATGCGAAGCCAATAAGGGAAGACAGCTGGAGCCGGCTTATACATTTAAGGTGGAAGACAGCATAACTTATGTGGTCAAAGACGGAAACGTTACGGGAAACGATATTACCAACGTGGAACTTCCGGAGATCGGCACAACCGCATCGGTGGTTGAGACCGGTTCGAAGCTGGCTATGCAGGGCAGCGACATTACCATAAGGGATGTGGTCACTTATTCGAGACTTAAAGCGGACACGGATTATACCCTTGTCGGAAAGCTTATGGTGGTCAGTGAAGACGGCAGCGCAGTGGTATATAAAAATGCAGGAAAGGACTACATAGTTGCAAAGAACTTCAAAACACAGGCGGATTATAAGAAGTCCGTATATGAAGTATGCGGAAATACCACGGTGGACTTTAAAATAAATACAAAGGATCTGGACGGAAAGAAGCTGGTGGTATTCGAAAAGCTTTATCTCGGAAAGAATGCACCTGCGGACGGAAGTGCGGCAGAGCAGTATAAGGAAAATCCGAGCGAGACAATCTTCCCTGTGGAGCATGAAGATATAGCAAGTCTGACTCAGACGGTAAATGTACCGGTGCTGAAGACATCCGCAGGCGGAAGCGGAGCGGAGGATAAGCTTATCTATGCGGAAAAGAATGCCACGGTGGTGGACAGACTTACATATAAGAATCTTCTTCCGGGAGAGAAGTACATCGTCAAAGGAAAGCTGATGGATAAAGCTACGGGTAAAACCGCGGTTGATTCATCGGGAAAAGAGATAACGGCTCAGAAGGAATTCACAGCGGATAAGGCTGAAGGCTATGTGGATATAAGCTATACATTTGATGCATCCGGCATGGGCGGAAAGACGCTGGTCGTATTCGAATATGTATATTATAAGGACATCCTTGTAATGTCACACGACGATATAAATGACGAGGCACAGACGGTATATCTTCCGCTGGGTTCCACAACAGCAGTTGATACAAAGACGAAGGATCATATTCTGCTCGCGGAAAAGACCGCATCCATAACGGATACTCTTACATATAAGAATCTGAAGCCGGGCGTGAAGTACACGGTTAAGGGAACTCTGATGGATAAGGAAACGGGAAAGGCTCTCAAAGGTGCGGACGGAAAAGATATAATCGTATCGAAGGAATTCACAGCCGAAAAGAGCGACGGAGCATTTGTGATACCTTTTAACTTTGACGCAAGTCTGCTTGCGGGAAAGACCGTAGTTGTATATGAGGACGTATATTATAACGGTAAGGCCGTGATAGTTCATCACAACATAAATGATACCAACCAGACTCTTCGTATACCTTCGGGAGGAACCAAGGCAAGAGATGCAAAGACAGGTGAGCAGATGCTTTATCCTGAGAAGGAAGCTGCGGTTATAGATACTGTTTCTTATAATAATCTGATACCGGGAAAGAAATATACGGTCAAGGGAACTCTGATGGATAAGGCAACAGGCAAGGCTCTGACAGGTGCGGATGGAAAGGAGATCACATCGAGCAGGGAATTCACAGCGGATAAGGCAGACGGCAGCATAGAGATGAGCTTTACATTTGATGCGAGCCTGCTTGCCGGAAAGACCATCGTTGCATTTGAAGATATTCTTTATAACGGAAAAGAAGTAGTGATCCATCATGATATAAATGATGAGGCACAGACTATTTATTCGCCGCTGGGATCCACAACCGCGAAAGACAATAAGACGGGTACCCACCTGACGCTGGCTGACGCTGGCAGAAAAGAACGCATCGATCACAGATACTCTTACATATAAGAACCTGATACCGGGAAAGAAATACACGGTCAAGGGAATGCTGATGGATAAGGCTACAGGCAAGCCGGTCACGGGAGCGGACGGAAAAGAGATTTCCGTATCTAAGGAATTCACAACAGATAAGAAAGATGGTTCGATAGATATGGTATTCAACTTCGATGCGGATATTCTGAAGGGACATACTATAGTAGTATTTGAAGATGTCTACTATAACGGAAAGCTGATCATAACCCATCATGTGTCTACTATAACGGAAAGCTGATCATAACCCATCATGATCTGAATGATGAATCTCAGACCATTCATATCCCTGAATGCTCAACGGATGCTAAGGACGGAAAGACGGGAACAAAGACCGGAAAGGCAGAACCGGATGCGGAAGTAAAGGACACGGTGGCTTACTCAAACCTGATACCGGGTGAAGAGTATGTGGCAAAGGGCGTACTTATGGATAAAGAAAGCGGAGAACCGCTTAAAGATGATAATGATAAAGAGATAACCTCTACGGTTTCTTTCATACCCGAGTATGCAGACGGACTGATAGACGTATCTTTCAAGTTCGATGCTTCAGGGCTGAAGAATAAGACGGTCGTAGTATTTGAAGAAGTATTTCAGGGAGAAGAAGGAGTTGAGGGAGTGGCAGTTCTGGTCCATAAGGATATAAATGACGTAGATCAGGCCGTCACATTCATATATGAAGAACCGGATCAGCCACCTAAAACTCCTCCTGAAAAAGTGACACCGCCTAAAGAGATAACTCCGCCGGAAAAAGTAACACCTCCGACGCCTACGCCGCCGAGTGATGTGACCCCGCCTACGGGAGATTCGATATCGATAATACTTCTGGTAATAGTATCAATGGCGGCAGCGGTAGGAGCACTGGTAGTAGAACGAAAGAAGAGGAAGAAGTGATCCCGTGCAAGGCCAAATCAATATTGACAAGGAGGGAAGGCCGATATACGATTATAAAAACGAGCGGAGGTGAGAGGTATGGCACGTGAAGAGATTACCAGATTGTATAGCGTAAGAAGATATAGAATTCCTTTCTTTCGTGGCAGACAGGGAAGAAAACTTGCGGATGATTTAAGAAATTGTCCTAGACTGGACAGAGAAAAACTTAAAAGATTAGCCGACAAAGAAAGAGCTCGTATATTGGCTAGTATGGAAGATGACAGATAATGGATATATATGTAAAGAAGAGGACCTACAACGTTTAAGAAAACTTCGACCCATAGATGATCTTGTTATTGTTGAAGAAGATACTCAGTACGATATAAAAAGACTGGTCGGGGCTCGATCGATATGTCTTGATGTATATGGTACAGATGATTCCGGAACAAGATATGAATTATAGTATTATGGCTGATAAAACCAGATACTATAAAGAGAATCCGAAAGGAGTGAGTGAAATGTGTAAAATTATAGAAGATATGAAGAATGAAGCAGCAAAAAAAGCAGCGGATGCAAAAGCGATTGAAATTGCCAAATCACTCATTGCATTAAAGGAAAACACTTTGGATACGATTGCAAAAGTAACAAAACTTCCTATTGAGGAAATCCGAAAACTTGCCGAGATTTAGGCGTTTTTCAGCCGTCCGAAAGGGCGGCTGAAATTTTCTCAAAAACTTTTTAAAAAAACTGTTGACACTATGGGATTCTTTTGCTATTATAATCTTCGCCGCTGATGAGAGCGGCATTTATTTACGGATTATCGATGTACACAATTTCATACATTGGAGAGGTATCGAAGTGGTCATAACGAGGCGGTCTTGAAAACCGTTTGTCCGCAAGGGCACATGGGTTCGAATCCCATCCTCTCCGCTTGTCCGATAAGGACATAGAGATTCAGGCGTTAGGATATTGGAGAAGTACCCAAGCGGCTGAAGGGGCTCCCCTGGAAAGGGAGTAGGTCGTTAATAGCGGCGCGAGGGTTCAAATCCCTCCTTCTCCGTACTATATAAGTACTGCTCTGAAACCTTGAATCTGTTGAACCTTAATAACTTAATAACATGACAACCCCGAAAATTCTTTTAAAAGCGGATCTTTCACGAGATCCACGAAGATGAAAATCTTCACAAGAATATTCGGATTTAAGAACGAATCCAAACAGTAAATTTTTGGAACGGTAAACGTTAA
>CACZHN010000235.1 GCA_902780985.1 uncultured Lachnospiraceae bacterium
GTGTTGACCACGGCATGACATTTACCGATACCATCATCTATCTTGTTCTTGCTACGGCGCTGTTTAATTTTTTAGAGATGTACATTGTATGGAACATGAGCAGATCGATACAGTCGGGAGCGATAATACTGGATCTGCTAAAGCCGATGAATTACAGAAGATATATGTTTTTCAACTATTTCGGAAACAATGTGATGACGTTCTTTTTAACCTTTTTGCCAACATTCATTGTGGTATATTTCATAACCCACGGCGCCATACATTTAGGTCTTAATGCAGTTATGTTTGTCATATCAGTAATACTGGCGCTCTTAGTCAATTTCTATATAGAGATGTTTGTGGCTACCATATGTCTCTATACGGAATCAACATGGGGAATCAATATAGTAAAGGAGAGCGTGGTGCTTCTGCTTTCGGGAGCAACGATACCGCTTGTCTTCTTTCCAAAAAACCTGCGCACGGTGATCGAGTTCATGCCTTTCAGATGCATATATGACACACCTCTTAACATTTTGTTGGAAAAGCAGGGATATACATTTGATTCCGGTATCTTTAATATGCTTGCGATACAGGCAGTATGGTGCGTGATACTGTCTTTAGTAAGCAGGGCTTTCTGGAACTTTTCTGTCAGAAGAATAACGGTTAACGGAGGCTGATTATGAATAACGAACTGGCTTTAAAGAAAAAAAGAGGATTTGGATTCTATGCCCGTATATATCGTAAAGTGATAGTTCAGGATCTTAAGAGCAAGATGAGCTACAGGGCAGATTTCATCATTTCCACATTCGGCATGATACTTACCAATGTTGTAGGGTTTATGTCATTTTATATACTGTTTAAGAATTTTCCTTCAATAAACGGATGGAACTACCATGAGATGCTGTTTCTATACGGATTTTCTCTTATCGCGCTCACACCGCTTCAGTGTCTTTTTGACAATAACTGGAGTCTGAGATATTCGGTCGAATCGGGTGATTTTATAAAGTACTGTTTCAGACCGATAAACGTATTCTTTTACTTTATCTCAGAAGTATTTGACGTTAAGGGACTGGGACAGCTTGTATTCGGAATTGCGGTGCTTGCTTATTCGTGGTCACATCTGGGTATCCCCGTAACCGTTGTGACCATGATACAGCTGATACTCTTACTGATTACGGCATCACTTTTCATGATAGCGATCATGAATGCCGCTGCGGCTACATGCTTTTGGATAGTGCGTTCCGGATATGTTATGGTCGTAATGTTCAGATTTAAGGATTATGCAAGATATCCCGTAAGCATCTTTGACGGGATATTCAAAGTGATCTTTACATTTGTTATACCGATCGCTTTCATAGCGTATTATCCGGGGATCGTGATATTAAGACCTGATGAGATACCGCTTTTATCAAAGCTCTCGCCGATCATCGGAATTGCCTTTTTTATACTAAGCTACAAGTTCTGGATGTTGGGAGCCAAAAGATTTGACGGAACAGGTTCTTAATCTATAAAGGAGAAAAAATGGAATTTACAACCAAAATAGTGACAATAGATGACTATGATGCGATATATGAATTATGGATAAGCACTGAGCAGAGCAAAAGGGCTTTAAATCCGGTGGATGATTCACGTGAAGGGATAGAGCGCTACTTAAAGCGAAATCCAAATACCTGTTTTGCCGCTCTAAAGGATGGTAAGATAATAGGAGTGATACTGACGGGACATGACGGGCGCCGCGCTATTGTTCATCACATGTGTGTTCATAAGGACTATCGCCGCATGGGAATAGCTGCACATCTTGTATCGCTTGCGGAGAATGCTCTTAAAGAAGAAGGCATACAAAAGATATTCGGTCTGGTCTTTAAGGATAACGATAACGCCAATGAATTCTGGGAAAAACAGGGGTATTCTCTAAGGACAAATCTTAACTATCGAAACAAGAGCCTTAATGATGCGATACCGGCAGGAGAATGATGAATGATATTATATGTTACCGATCTGGATGGCACATTGCTAAATAAGCATGACAGCATTAATCCTTACAGCATACAGGTTACAAACGATCTTGTTGATAAGGGAATGCTGTTTACGTATGCGACTGCAAGATCTTTGGTAAGTGCTACAAAGGTTACGAAGGGACTGTCTACAAATATACCGGTGATCGCATATAACGGAGCGTTCATATTCAAGCCTTCTTCGGGAGAGATATTATCGCGTGAGGATTTTACGCCTGAAGAGAGATCAAAGGTAAGACAGACACTGGAGCGATACAGTATAAGTCCGATGGTCTATTCGTTTATTGACGGTATCGAGAGAGTCTCTTGGATTCCCGAATACGAAAACGAGGGAGTAAGAAGATACTTAAGTAAGCGACTAAATGACAAGAGATTCAGAGCAGTCACTGACAGGGATAGTCTGTATGAGGGCGAGATGTTCTATTTTACCTGTATAGGAGAAAAAGAAGAACTGTTGCCGGTATATGATATCTTTTCTAACGATCCAAGATATCGCTGCACGATACAGCAGGAGTTATACAGACCGGAATACTGGTGCGAGATCATGCCGGCAAATGCATCGAAATTTAATGCTATCAAGAAGCTAAAGGATATGTGGGGCTGTGAAAAGGTGATAAGTTTCGGAGATGCCGTTAACGATATCCCGATGTTTGAGATATCGGATGAATGCTATGCGGTTTCAAATGCCGCCGATGAGCTTAAGGCTGTGGCCAGTGCTGTAATAGAGAGTAACGAAGAAGACGGAGTGGCAAAATGGCTGGCAGCAAACATAAGGATCTAGTATAGGTGAAATGATGAAAGACTTTGATGCTGTGGTTTTTGATATGGATGGCGTGATCTTTGATTCAGAAAGAGCCACCATGAACTGCTGGATAGAGCTTGCGGAAAAATATGATATAAAAAACATAGAAAAGCCGTACCTAGCCTGCACGGGAACTACCGATAAAAGGACAAGAGAGATCATGATCGAGGCTTATGGTGATGACTTTCCATATGATGAGTACGCTAAAGAAGCATCCAAGATGTACCATGAAAGATATGACGGCGGAAGACTTCCTGTCAAGATCGGAGTATATGAGATTCTTGAGTTCTTAAAGTTAAACAATAAAAAGATCGCTTTAGCTTCGTCAACGAAAAGACAGAAGGTTATAAATCAGCTTAGGGATGCAGGTATACTTGATTATTTTGATGAGATCGTTACAGGTGATATGGTAGAAAAGAGCAAGCCTGATCCTGAGATATTTTTGCTTGCCTGTGACAGACTGAATGTTTCTTACAACAGAGCTTATGCGATAGAGGACTCATACAATGGAGTCAGAGCGGCATATAGAGGAGGATTAAGACCTATAATGGTCCCAGATCTTTTGCCTGCAGACGATGAGATGATAAGGATTTCAAAGACCGTCAAAGATGATCTTATCGGTGTTGTCAGGTATCTAAGGGATGGGCTGAATCCCTGCAATACGGAAGAAATCGAAACGGATAGACTCCTGCTCAGAAGATTTGCATATGAGGATGCAAAATCGATGTTAAGTAACTGGGCAGGTGATGACTGTATTCAGCATATGTACGGAGAACCGTCATACAAGACAATTGATGCTGTAAGAAACCTTTTGGATAAATATATAGAAGGCTATAACGACGATTATTACTTCAGATGGGCTGTCATAGAAAAAGAGGCCGGTGAATGCATAGGTCAGATAGCATATTTCTTGGTGGATGGGAATAATCACTTCGGCGAGATCGAGTACTGCATAGGAACGGCCTTTCAGGGCAGGGGATATGCG
>CACZHN010000236.1 GCA_902780985.1 uncultured Lachnospiraceae bacterium
TCCTTTCACAGGATGGTTTTATCTGACTGGCCGTGTCACGGGTTCGGATGCGATGATGCTGATAATCCTTACACTGGGACTGGTTTCACCGTTTATGATCGTGGCAGGATACATGGATAACATGTCCAAGATGGGTTCCATAATCGGTGAGGTTACCGCCATCCTGGAGAAGAGAGAACTGAACCGTCCGGAAATTATAAAGCAGCTTCCGTACGGAAATGATATCGAACTCAACGATGTGCATTTCGGATATAAGGATCAGGAAGTGCTTCACGGCATAGACATTTCCATCAAAGAGGGAACGGTAAATGCACTGGTTGGTCCTTCGGGTTCGGGAAAGTCCACCATCGCAAAGCTTATCGCATCTTTCTGGGATGTGGATGACGGTTCCATAACTTATGGTGGTGTGGATGTGCGTGATATTCCGCTGGCTGAGTATAACAAGTGTATAGCGTACGTATCACAGGATAATTATCTATTTGACGAGACGGTCATGAATAATATCAGAATGGGTAAGCCGGGGGCTACGGATGAAGAGGTTATAGCGGCTGCCAAGGCTTGCGGATGTCATAAGTTCATCATGGGACTTGAGAAGGGTTATGACACCGTAGCCGGTGGAGCCGGCGGCCATCTGTCCGGCGGTGAGAGACAGAGGATAAGTATAGCAAGAGCCATGCTCAAGAATGCTCCGGTGGTAATCCTGGATGAGGCCACGGCTTATACGGATCCGGAAAACGAAGCGCTGGTTCAGCGTTCTGTTGCAAAACTGGTTCAGGGCAAGACGCTTATCGTAATAGCCCACAGACTTTCGACCATTGCTACGGCAGATCAGATAATAGTTATCGATGACGGAAATATCGCGGCATCGGGAACACAGGATGAACTCCTGCAGTTCTGCCCGCTTTACAGAGAAATGTGGGAAGCTCATATAGCATCCAGAGATTCGGAGGTGGCATAAATGTTTAATACACTGAAAATATACTTTGATTTCTGCAATAAGGTAAACAGGAAAAAACTTATCAGGGCTATGATCCTGGGCGTGCTGAAGGCTATGTTCGCAACTCTCAGGATTCCTGCCATCGCGGTAATACTTAAGGGCATTCTGGAGCAGAATATGACTATGAAAAATGTATGGGCCGCGCTGGGCATAATGTGCTTATCCCTGCTGGGACAGATCTGCGTGGGACTTAAGACCACTATGCTTCAGACCGAGGCGGGATACAATACCTGTTCGGGAAAGCGTATAGAGATAGCCGAGCATTTGAGATATCTTCCTATGGGATTCTTCAATGCAAACAGTCTGGGAAGGATAACAAATATCACTACAAATACCATGGAACAGCTGGCGGATGTGGCAACTCTCGTTGTCATGACCACAACTCAGGGAATCATTACGACAAGCGTTATCTTCCTGTTCATATTGTTCTTTGATTTCAGGATTGCGCTTATAGTTCTTTTCGGAATCGGAATCTTTTCTTTTTTCAACACCATGATGCAGAAGTCTACGATTCCCGCAGCTCCGAGAAAGTCAAGGGCGGATGAGAGTCTGGTAAGTGCGGTCATCGAATACGTGCAGGGAATAGCAGAGGTTAAGAATTTCAATCTTACGGATAAGACGGCAAAGAAGCTGGAGAATACCATTGTGGAGAAGCAGGCGGCGGATACCAACCTGGAGTATGCCGTAATCCCTTATGTATGTCTGCAGGGAATCACTACTAAGCTGACGGGAGTTGTTATGTGCTTCGCATCAATCCTGTTTTATCTGAACGGATCACTTCCGCTGCTGTATGCAATACTCATGGTCATTTCATCATTTATGGTTTACGAGAGTCTGGATCTGATGGGCGGATTCTCAGCACTTATGAGAAATATAAATATCGTTGTAAGTCAGGCAAATGAAGTCCTGAGTATTCCTCCGATGGATATAGAGGGAGAAAACATTGTTCCGAAGAACATGGATATCGAGCTGAAGGATGTTTCCTTTGCTTATGATGATAAGAAGATCATTGATGACATTTCCGTCAGGATTCCGGAGAAGACTACTACGGCAATCGTAGGTCCTTCGGGCGGCGGCAAGACTACACTTACAAATCTCATGGCAAGATTCTGGGATGTCAACAGCGGAGAGGTGCTTCTGGGCAACAGAAATGTCAAGGACTACAGCTTCGACAGTCTGATGAAGAACTTCAGTTTCGTGTTCCAGCGAGTATATCTTTTTGAGGATACCATCGCCAACAATATCAGATTCGGCGAGCCCGATGCGTCCATGGAAAGGGTTATAGAAGCAGCAAAGAAGGCACGCTGTCATGACTTCATAATGAGTCTGCCGGATGGTTACGATACCGTGATCGGAGAGGGCGGAGCGTCTCTCTCGGGAGGTGAGAAACAGCGTATATCCATAGCCCGTGCCATTATGAAGGACAGCCCTATCATAATACTTGATGAAGCTACGGCAAACGTTGATCCGGAAAATGAAGCGGAACTCACAAAGGCGGTGGAAGAACTGACAAGAGATAAGACCATCATCATGATAGCTCACAGACTTAAGACCGTCAGAAATGCAGATCAGATTCTGGTCATTGACGGCGGCCGCATAGTACAGGCCGGAACCCATGAAGAACTTGTAGGCCGGGAGGGAATCTACAAAAACTTCGTGTCGGAAAGAAAAGAAGCCGTATCCTGGAAGCTGGCGTGAGTGTCACAGCGTCATTATTTCGTTGACAACAAGATACAAGTATGATATAACTAACCATGGTTATATTACTCTAATAAGTAGCCCGGATGAGTAAATAAGAAAGCCTTCTTATATCTTGTGGTAGGGATTATAGTTCAAGCAGACGTGTTTACTCATCCTCCCCTCTTTGGGGGAAATGCATAGACTAGGAAGGAGAATGAAAAATGTTTCTTGAAATTGAAAAGGTAGTCGGTAGAGAGATTCTTGATTCAAGAGGAAATCCGACGGTAGAGGCAGAGGTATATCTGATCGACGGTACAGTAGGAAGAGGAACTGCTCCGAGCGGCGCTTCCACAGGTGAGTTTGAAGCTCTCGAGCTTCGTGACGGTGACAAGAACCGTTATCTCGGAAAGGGCGTTCAGAAGGCAGTTGAAAATATAAATACAACAATCAATGATGTTCTCGTAGGACTTGATGCATCGGATACATATGCGGTAGATGCGGCTATGATTAAGGCAGACGGAACAAAGGATAAGTCAAATCTCGGTGCAAATGCGATCCTTGCGGTATCTATCGCAGCAGCTCGTGCAGCATCCATCGCACTTGATATTCCGCTTTACAGATTCCTCGGAGGAGTACAGGGCAACAAGCTTCCTGTTCCGATGATGAACATTCTTAACGGCGGTGCTCATGCAGACAGCGCAGTAGATACACAGGAATTTATGATCATGCCTGTAGGTGCTCCTACATTTAAGGAAGCCCTCAGATGGTGTGCTGAAGTATTCCATAAGCTTAAGAGCCTTATCAAGGAAATGGGTGACGTAACAGCAGTCGGCGACGAAGGAGGTTTTGCACCTAATCAGTTAAAGAGTGATGAAGAAGCTATCGAGAAGATCATTGAAGCTATCAAGGCTGCAGGTTTTGAGCCGGGCAAGGACTTCATGATCGCTATGGATGCAGCTTCATCAGAGTGGAAGAGTGAGAAGGGCAAGGGCTTCTATAAGCAGCCTAAGTCAGGTAAGGAATTTACATCAGATGAGCTTATCGCTCATTGGGAGGCACTTGTAGATAAGTATCCTATCATTTCCATCGAAGACGGTCTGG
>CACZHN010000237.1 GCA_902780985.1 uncultured Lachnospiraceae bacterium
GTATCAACGGTGGTGGACAGCCTTACGTTCGTGAGTGCTTCCTTCCTAACGAAGATGACGACATCATGGATACATACAAGGAGAAGAGAGCTCAGGCTCTTTACACAGAGGATGAGAGACAGACACTTCGTCAGTCACACAACAATCCTCAGATCATTGAGCTTTATGAGAAGTTCCTTGGTGAGCCTAACAGCCACAAGTCACATGAGCTTCTTCATACAACATATGCAGCAAGAGAAGGCTTCAATGATGTTCAGTAATTAATAGCTTAGCTATTATCAGGCGGATGAATTTTCATCCGCCTGTTTTAATGTGTGAGACCGAAATCGAAAAAAAGAGGGTCCGAGATGACACAATTGGATGGTCACTCGAACCCTCTTTTTCCAATTTCGGTATTTACGTTAAAAAGGGGCGGATGTACATTCCTTGACACATTTCGTTATTATTAGGTATAATTAAAATTGGTGTGGTTATGCGGGAACGCGATAAAAAGGAGAAGACTTATGGAAGATAAAAGGTATGCCGTGCTTATTGATGCGGATAACATTTCTTCGAAATATATTACAAGCATTCTCGATGAGATGACTAAGTATGGGGTAGTTACTTATAAGAGAATTTACGGTGACTGGACTACGAGTCAGGCGACCAAGTGGAAGAAGGAGCTTATGGAGAATTCCATTACGCCTATCCAGCAGTTCAGGAATACCGTGGGAAAGAATGCCACGGATTCAACACTTATCATAGATGCCATGGATATCCTTTATACGGATAATGTTGACGGCTTTTGTATCGTATCCAGTGACGGAGACTTTACAAGACTTGCCAGCCGACTCAGAGAGTCCGGTATGAACGTTATCGGTATGGGAGAGAACAAGACACCTCGTTCTTTCAGAGCGGCGTGTACGGTATTTACGGATCTTGAGATTCTTCTCGATCAGTCCGAGGATGATGCTCTGGGAACAGGCAAGCATGCGGGCGGCGGCAAGAAGAAGGTTAAGGCTAAGAACGTTATAGATCAGAAGATAATCGAGAACTCGATCATCGAGATCATTACCGAAAACGACAACAAGGGAAGAGCCACGGGACTGGGCGAGATCGGAAGCAGACTTCAGAAGAAGTACTCCGACTTCGATGTTCGTAATTACGGATACAGTTCGCTTTCAACCTTCATTGACGAGACGGATGCATTTGATCTGACAAAGACCAACAGTACCGTTCTTGTAGCTATCCATGAGGATACGGATATGAAGGAAAGAGTTATCACTTTTGCCATCGATGCGGTAAAGAAGGCCGGTGACAGGGGCATAGAGCTGGGCTATCTGGGTCAGAAGATCCATTCGGAATTCCCAAAGTTCAATGTAAAGGAATTCGGTTATTCCACTCTTTCCAAGTTCATACACGGAATCAGAGGACTTAAGATAGAAAATGACGGAAGCAGAATGAAGATTTTTGCCAAGCAGTAAATCTTTTTTCAAAAATAAATTTTTACAAAAAAGTAACCATAAATTTACGAAATTGTTTCGTATATTAATTAAGATCAGGAGAATGTATGACTGATGAGGAATTCAGCCTGTGCATGCAACGGATGTCCAAGGGTGACCAGGACGCGCTGCGGGAAGTGTATGAGGCGTATTTAAAGTTAATATATGCTCTGTGTCTGTCCAAGCTGAAACACAAGGAATCGGCTGAAGATGTGACATCCGAGTTCTTTATCAGGCTGTACAATTCTGCTGCAACCTATGACGGACGAGGGAATCACAAAGCATGGATATCAACCATTGCAAGGAATATGTGTATCGATTACATCCGGAAAAACAGTCGTGAGATTACGATACTGGATGCACCGGATGAGGACGGAAATGTCAGAGAGGTCGAAGATTCCGGCGGAACCGAAACAGGTTCGGGATTTGAGACGGCGGTAGATAATAAGCTTACTCTTGAAAAGGCTATGAAGATCCTGAATGAAAAAGAGAAGCAGGTTATCAATATGAAGGTCGCGGGAGGTATGACCTTCAAAGAGATATCGGAGGCGCTGGAGATGCCTCAGGGAACGGTATCTTGGCACTATAATGAAGCGATTAAGAAATTGCGGAGGTTTCTTTCATGAGTAAAATTCATGATGGAAAACTTAATACAGATAAGAACTATCCGATGGACGAAGGCGTTATGAATGCCGAGCCTATGATCGATGAAGAGGTGGAACATGCCCTTCTGGAGGCTATGAACATCGAAACACCTGATCTGTGGGATAGGATCCAGGCCGGAATCAGCGACAACGGTCCGAAGTCGAAGGACGACGGAGGAAACGGAAGTCAGGATTCTGCATCCGGAGACGGACAGGAAAACTCGAATGTAGTTTCTTTCGAACAGAGACACAAGAGAGATATGAGACGTGTCTGGACCAGGATGGCTGTTGCGGCAGCTCTTATCATAGTTATGATCCCTGTAGTGAGAGTTCTTAACAAAGCTAAGAACGGTGAAGATAGTGCGAAACCTCACAAGTCGGAAGCTGCATATGAGGAAACTGCGGTTGCTCAGGACACAGAGGCGTCGTTTGATTATGAATCAGATGGAGTGGCTATGGCAACAGAAGCAGCAACGGAGGCACCGACAGAGGCAGCTGCCGAGTATTTTTCAAATGATGAAGAAAGTGATTATGACGATCATTACGATAAAAACACGTTGAGCGGCGGAGCGAAGAACACGTCGGGTAAACTTGCCGGGGAAGGATGGGAGATCGAAGGACTTGAGAGTACCACGGAAGCTTATGCCGGAGGCACAACAAGAAACGATGTATACTTGTATAATAACAACAAAGCTACTCTCAATATAAGAATGAAAGATAACATAGAAATACAGACATTCCTTCAGGGTGTGATCGTGAAGGACGGAGAGGATTATTACATTACAAATTACGTGAATTGTCTCAGCTCGGACGACACTCCGATCGAGGATCGAATTCTTATCCTGAACCCTGAAGAATCGGGTCTTTTAGACCTTCTGAACAGCGGTGATTACGAGGATGGATCTACAGTTCTGATAGCGGTAAAATATCCTGCAGAAAACAACAGAAATGAGGTCGAAATAGTTGAAATTATCACAGGAGAGTGATATAATATACACAATTAGTTGATCATAATTTTTCCTCCATAGGCTGGAAGTCGTGCGACATAGACTTCCGGCCTTCTTTTTGCATTTTTATATATTATCTAAAGGGATTTTTAATCATATTTAAGTTAGACAAAACCTATGTATTAAAGTAAAATAGGTATATAACAGCAGGAGTTTCGGCTGCGTAAAAACCAGTAAGAAGGACACGAGTCAAAATCATGAAAATCGGAATATTTGATTCGGGAATAGGCGGCATATCAGTTCTGCACGAGGCGATACATTATCTGCCGGTCGCAGAGTACTTTTTTTATGCTGATACGGACCATGTTCCCTATGGATTGAAAACTAAAGATGAGATTCTGGGGTTTTCAAGAGAGATAGTAAAATTTTTAATAGATAAAGGTGTGGATGCAGTGCTTATAGCCTGCAATACTGCAACGGCGGTTGCGGCAGATAAACTCAGACAGGAGTTTAATATTCCTATTATAGGAATGGAACCGGCAGTCAAGCCGGCAGTAAAGCAGAATACGGGAGACAAGAGGGTGCTTGTAATGGCAACTCCCGTAACCATAAGAGAGAATAAGCTTCATAAGCTTTTAGATAC
>CACZHN010000238.1 GCA_902780985.1 uncultured Lachnospiraceae bacterium
TTCTCTATATATTCCTTGGCCTCGGATCTTGATATATCCAGATCCTGTCCGAGTCCGAAGGAGCTTATACCGTAAATGATACCGAAGTTAACAGCCTTGGCCTTACGTCTCAGATTGCTGTCCACATCTTCAAGCGGAACACCGAATACCTGAGATGCGGTGCTGGCATGAATATCCTTACCCTCTTTAAATGCGCTGATAAGATTCTCATCCTGTGCCATAGCCGCCATAACTCTCAGCTCAATCTGTGAGTAATCGGCATCCACATAGGTATATCCGTCTCTCGGAACGAAAACTTTTCTCAGTTCTCTTCCCATCTCTGTTCTTGTCGGAATATTCTGAAGGTTCGGTTCCGTGGAGCTTATTCTTCCGGTAGCCGTCACCTTCTGGTTAAATGTACTGTGGATCCTTCCGTCATCAGCGATACATGAGAGAAGTCCCTCCACATATGTGGACTTAAGCTTTGAAAGCGCTCTGTAGTCCAGGATAGCCGCAACGATCTCATGATCCGGCTTCAGCTTCTCCAGTACTTCCACGCTTGTGGAATAACCGCTCTTATTCTTCTTTCCGCTCGGCAGTCCCAACTTCTCGAAGAGGATGACTCCCAGCTGTTTAGGAGAATTGATATTGAATTCTTCTCCCGCCAGTTCGTATATCTTTGCGGAAAGCTCGTCTATCTTGACGGAGATCTCATTTCCGTATTTAACAAGTGCATCTTTATCTATTCCTACGCCGTCCTTCTCCATAGCTCTGAGGACAAACATAAGAGGATATTCCATCTCAAAATAAAGCTTATCTTCATTAAGTCTTTTAAGTTCTTTGAAGATAGGTTCTTCAGCCGCACTTACGGTAAATGCGTTCCTTGCTATAAAGCTTCTGAATTCCGGATCATCATAGGAAAAATCAGTGATCTGAGTCTTGCCCAGCACGTCCTTTTCCGAAGGGATCTCTGTATCCAGATACTTAAGGGATATATACGGTGCATCATATCCGTTTACCAGCGGATCAAGAAGATACGCCGCAAGACTGATATCGATAACACCCGAATCTCTTGTTAATCCGAATTCATCTATAAACTCTTTAACAGACAACATGGATACCTTTACATCTCTGCCCTTGAAGGCCTCTGTAAGCTTCATCCAGCCTTCGCTGTCCAGAGTTCTTGTTATATATACCTTGTTTCCTGCGGATGCGGTGCCGCCTCTTACAAAGCCGTTTATCCTTACTGGATATATTCCCACCGCAGTCTTTTCTGCCGAAAGCTTCTCGACGATCTCGTCTATATCTTCGGATTCTTCTATACTCAGTTCCGCAACCGGCTTCTTTGCGGGAGCAGCCGGAGCTTCTCCCAGTCTCTTAAGCACGCTGTTAAGTTCGAGTTCGGCAAGCTTTGCTTTATAATCCGCATTTGCGATATCACCGATCTCGGTATCAGCAATATTTATATCCAGCTCGCAGTCCACCTTGATCCTTGCAAGGTCACGGGACATGATAGCCGAATCTCTGTTCTCGGAAAGATTCTGACGAGCCTTGTCCGGCTTGATAAGGTCGATATGCTCGATTGCATTTTCAACGGTATGATATTCGCTGATGATCTTCTCAGCGGTCTTAGGACCGATTCCCGGAACTCCCGGAATGTTATCGGAGGTATCGCCCATAAGACCCTTCATCTCGATAAACTCCGTCGGAGTAACTCCGTAAAGTTCTTTAACTCCCGAAGCATAATAATCTTCCACCGTGGTTTTTCCGGCCTTGGTCTTCGGAATCCTGATAAGAACCCTGTCTGTAGCCAGCTGGAGCAGATCTCTGTCTCCCGAAAGTACGGTAACCTGATAGCCCTCTTTATCCGCATTTACGGAAAGGGTTCCGATTATATCGTCGGCCTCGTAACCGCCTCTTTCAAGAGTCTTGATGCCCATAAGATGAAGCAGATCCTTGATGATAGGGAACTGCTCTCTCAGTTCGTCATCCATGCTCTTTCTGGTTCCCTTATATTCGGCAAACATCTTATGACGGAAAGTCGGCTCATGCACGTCAAATGCAACGGCTACATGGGTAGGCTTTTCCTCATCATAGATCTTATAGAATATATTAAGAAAGCCGAGGAGCGCATTGGTATGTACGCCACGGCTGTTTGTAAGTTCTTTCGGAAGCGCGAAGTATCCGCGATTCATAATGCTGTTTCCGTCAATTAACAGGAGTTTCATGAGCTATCTCCTCTCCGATCTCTAGTATGTGATAAAGCTGGTCTCTAAGCAGATTGTAATCATGTATCCTTTCGAAATTGGATATCTCTTCCACATAGGTATATTTTTCGCTTTCTGCGATAATATCTTCTTCCGGCTGAAGGATCACCGTCCCCAGCTTGGTGTAAAAGTATTCATCACCCTGAGCCAGAAGTTTCGTCCTCTGCTCATAGGAATAAACACTGGAAATGCATGTAGCATAGATGACCGCAACCACAAGCATTGCAGCCGCCATGAACATACCGAAGGCCGATACTTTAACACCCTGTCTTCCCTTGACGCCTCGATACATCTTGTTAAGCTTTGTATCAAGCTCATCGGAAAGATTACTGGAAAGCTTCTCGTTGCTGTCCAGATGCTTCATGCCGCTGAGAAGGATATAGTAAACTTCAAGCTCCTCATGGCACTTCGGACAATTCTTCATATGCATGACAAATTCCTCCTGTTTTTCAGGAGGAATCTGTCCATTGATAAATGGCATAATATATGATTGTGCTTCAAGATGATTCATAATCAGCCCTTTAAAATACTTTATGCGTTAAACAGTGAACTTGCTATTGATGCACCAACTCCGTGTGATGAAGTAGCAGTTCTTTCAGGTCCGTTGTTGTCAGCGAAAACGCCTGCTGCAGTAGGAGCCATAAGCACCTTACCGGAACCTCTGTATACATTTACGAAACCTTCCTTGGAAACAGCCGATCCCATAACACTTCCTGTAAGTGTCTCAACAGTAAACTGAAGTGAGCTTGACCATGCTATTGCCATATTTCCGTCTATTCTGAGTTCTTCGTTATTAAGTACGAACTCAAAGAGCTCTTCTCTCGGTACAGGTGACTCAAGAACCGCATAACCCTGTCCCGAAAGAGACAGGTTAAAGAGTCCTTCACCACCGAGCAGTGCTGAAGATACATTCTTTCTTCTTACTATATTCTCCTGAAGAGAAGCGTCACATGCAAGGAAGAGACCGTCATCAAGAACCATTCCCTGTCCCCATGATCCTACATCCTCTATAAGAAGATGTCTGTATGTAGGCTCAAGCATCATATATCCCTGACCTGTATATACAGGCTTTGCTGCACTTTCACCGGTAACGGCACCCTTTAATGCCTTACCGAAGAAATCACCAACGCCCTTAACTCCCGATGATGCCTGGATATTTCCTGCGATCCACTGCATAGCGCCGGCCTGGATTTTGATGGCATTTCCGTTAAGGCTTGCCAGAACCTGTCTTCTTTTAACATTCATTTCATGCATGAAGTATGCGTTGGATGCATTCCAAGGCATAACAGAAAGATCCTTCTGATGCTCGTAAACATAGAATGAACCGCTGTTGGCGATGCATATCATGTTTTTATTGTCAAATACGTTATTAACCTGCATAGTAACCTCCTTGTACTCCCCAAATATTTATTCGGCTTTCTTCAAGCCATACAACAAC
>CACZHN010000239.1 GCA_902780985.1 uncultured Lachnospiraceae bacterium
GGAACCGGGCAAGAAGGTGAACGACGGACAATATGTCCTCACCATTGCCGAAGAAGGATACAACGAAACACTGGTTCAGATGAGAAACATGAAGACTTCCGCATTCGGAAGTGCGGATGACGATGACGGATCTATAAGAGCTGCCGAACTGGGAACGGATATAAACATAAGCATCGACGGCAGGACCGGAACCGGTAAGGCCATAGGTGTGAACGGACATATCAAACAGAATTACATAGTAGAAGAAAACGGAGTACCGGTACTTACATACAGTAAGCCGGGAAACGATTACCGTGATCAGTTCTATCTGGGAACGGATATGGAAATCGATTACGATCAGGAACTGAGAGATAAGAACTCGGTGGAGATTACATTTGAACATCTGAAATACAGCGGATATCCGGTTCTCGACAGCGGAGTTGTTTACGGAGAACAGCTGGGAGAGAAAACTATATCCTATGTATGGGTGGAAAATGACGGAGAACTTATGAAGAGATATGTGACTCTCTACAATGTGCCGGGGTATAACGGCGGAGAGGCAATAGTGATAGACGGCGTAGAGCCGGGAGATAAGATTATCAGAGAGGTTTCCGGAGGCGGATCCGGAGAGATTGGGGAGAATTAATGCTGCATTTTATTTCTAAAAAACTGAGAAATCAGAAGCTGCTGAACGGCTGTCTGTTTCTCGGAATAGTGATACTTATAGCGGTACTCTCGCTGATCCCTATGTTTGAAGGCGGGGCGCTGGATGATGTTGTTCAGTATGATTTTGAAAATGCCGCCTATGAGCTGGAGGAGTTTCCTGCAATCCTGACATCGAAGGCAATCTTCTCGAAAGACGAATCGAAGAACGAAAAGCATGCCGAGTCCCTTGATGAGGTAAATGCCGAGGTAGATGCGATAACCGGAAAGTGGAACAGATATCTGGAACTGCCGGTGGTAAGCATCCAGAAGATATATAAGGTTACCGGCGGAAGATTCGACGGAGACCTGGTGGCAAATCAGGTATCGCTTCAGATAGGAACCTACGGAGATCTCGATAAAGAACTTGAACTTACCGACATCGATACGGATGCGGCTGAAGGATCCGAGAATGTGATCCCGTGCTACATGTCAAGATATCTGATGAACGACATAAGCCTTACGGTAGGCGAAACTCTTACATTCAAAAACCTAGAAGACGCCGACGGCAATCCTCTTCAGATGAAGGTTGCGGGCATTGCGGATGAAACAGACAACGGAGATTATTACTGGAACATAAGCCTCAGAAAGACCAGCAATATGCTGATCGTAAAGCAGGAAGATTTCGATAAGATCATCAGAAACTTTAATGTTGAAAGCATAACCGTAGAGATTCACGAGATGATAGATTATCGAAAGATAAACGGCAGCAACATCCGTGCTACGGCTGATTATATAAGCCAGTTCAATAAGCTGGATAAAGCATTTAAATGCAATTTTACCGATATATTCGATAAATATACGGAAACAGCAAAACAGGTAAAGGTCGTAATAATATCCATCATAATCCCATTACTTGTGCTGCTTCTGATATTTATATATATGGTTTCCGACAGGATCACCGATGCGGAGGAGCAGGAGATAAATGTACTCCGAAGCAGAGGTATCCCGAGGATAACGATCATAAAGCAGTACATCATACAATCCTTTCTCATCACTGCCGCAGCCGTTATTCCGGGAGTGATCCTCGGATACCTTATGTGTAAGGCGGGAGCCTCGTCGGTTGACTTCTTGACATTTAAAATGAGAGAAACCGCAACATATACATTCAGACCTGAGATACTGATCTCGCTGGCCGTTGCATTTCCGCTGGTCATCATTCTTATGATAATACCGGTACTCAGGGTTTCGAGAAATACCATTCTCACTGTAGGAAGAAAGGCAAGCAAGGCCGGAAAGAGCGGGTTTATAGAGAAGTACTTCCTGGACATTATAATGCTGGGAATATCCCTTTATCTTCTGTATAACTACACGAGACAGAAGGATATCATGATCTCTGAAATCTTATCAGGAAAGGTTGCGGATCCCATGTGTCTCATCGATGCGGAGATCTTCACCTTCGGTGCCGCATTTTTCATGATAAGACTTTCAAGACTGCTTATCATAGCGATCTTCAAGACCAGAGAGAAGAAATGGAAGCCCGCAACTCTGGCGGCTTTCCTGGAAGTTATAAGGACCAGAAGAAAGTCATGGGTTATTTCGGTATTCCTGATAATCACTATTGCCATGGGTATCTATAACGCGAATCTGGCAAAGACGGTCAACAAGAATAAAAAAGACAGACTGCAGAACGATATAGGAACGGAACTTATACTTGAACCTTCATGTGTCATAAGGGCAGCCGGTAAAAACGCGGCATCGGGCTGGACGGTTAAGGGACCGGATTACAGTGATATCCTGAGGCTTAAGGACGAAGGCCTGGTGGATCACATGACTCAGGTATATAAGACCGATAAGCTGACCATTGCCACAGGCAAGAAGGGCAAGGCAAAAAATGCAATGCTTTACGGCATCGATACCGCAGGCTTCGGAAGATCCTCAGACTTCGACGTAATGCTTAACGATCATCACTGGTTTGAAGACCTGAATGCGCTGGCTTACGTAAGCAACGGCGTCATCATTTCCAAGAACCTTGCGGAGGATTATAACGTAAGCATCGGAGATTCCATAGAGCTTAAGATTGAGTCACAGCTGGAAGATCAGGATATGATCAGATCCGTAAGCGTTCAGGTTGTTGGAATACTGGATGCATTTCCGGGGTTCAACGGATATTTCTATTCGGATGAAGTTGAGGGCAAAACGGAAAACAAGAGATATCTTGCGGTTATAAATGCTGCGGAACTTAAGGTTTCTTACGGAGACGTACCTCCGGAAGTATGGATGGATCTCAGCGAAGGAACCACCGTAAGCGACATAACCAGGGCTCTTGCGGATCATGACGTGACATACGACAGGATCACGGAAATGAATGAAGAGATAGATAAGGTCTTCGGTTCGGCGTTACTGCTTATAACCAACGGACTCTTCAATATAAGCTTTATCATTTCCATGATCATATGTATCATCGGATTCCTTATCTACTGGCTTACATCCATCAATTCAAGACAGATGTACTTCGGTGTTTACAGAGCCATGGGTCTCGGTATGAAGGGCATCAACGGAATGCTGGTAAAGGAACATATATTCAGTACGGTAACGTCGCTGATATCAAGTGTTATCGTGGGAGCGGCAACATCCATACTGTTTATAAATCTGATAAGCTGTGTATATCTTCCGGAAAAACACACCATACCGTTTACGATATACACATCATATTCGGGACTGATAAGAATAGGCATCATTATGGTTACGGCCATCATCCTTTGTATGATGATAATCATCAGGTTTATAAAGAAGATGAATATAACAGAGGCCATAAAGATGGGCCAGGATTAGTGGGAGGTTGTTAGGATATGAGAACACAGGGGAAACAGACTTTAGGCCTCTTACTCGCAGCGGCAATGATGCTGTCATTTGCAGGCTGCGAGAAGAAGGCTGATATAGTCGAAGGAAATACAGTTTCCGAAGAGGCTGTGAGCGGATCGGGGGACAACTCACAGATCGATACGGAGGATGAAAATACGGAATCCGGGGATTCCGAAAGATGGATCGAAAACCTTA
>CACZHN010000240.1 GCA_902780985.1 uncultured Lachnospiraceae bacterium
GTGCTGATGTAGCAACACCACCTGCGTTAGCAGCCTTACCACCAACGAAAGGTACGTTATTAGCCTGGAAGTACTCTGTAGCCTCGATAGTTGTAGGCATGTTAGCACCCTCAGCTACATACTGAACGCCGTTAGCAACGAGCATCTTAGCATCCTCGATATCAAGCTCGTTCTGTGTAGCACATGGAAGAGCGATATCTACCTTGTACTGCCATACACCGTGCTCACCGTTCTCCTTAGCATGATACTCAGCTGAAGGACGAGCTGCAGCATACTCTGTAAGACGAGCACGCTTAACTTCCTTAACTTCCTTAAGAAGTGCTACATCGATTCCTTCTGGATCATAAATCCAACCTGTTGAATCTGAAACTGTAACAACCTTAGCACCAAGCTGCTGAGCCTTCTCTGTAGCGTAGATAGCAACGTTACCTGAACCTGAAATAGCAACTGTCTTGCCTTCCAGCTTATCGCCATGGCACTTAACCATTTCCTCTGTGAGGTAAAGAAGACCATAACCTGTAGCCTCTGTACGAGCAAGTGATCCACCATATGTAAGACCCTTACCTGTAGAGTCCCTTGATTCTCTTATACTGACCAAACATGAAACCGATTTCACGAGCTCCTGTTCCGATATCACCAGCAGGAACGTCTTCATCAGCTCCGATATATTTTGAAAGCTCTGTCATAAAGCTCTGGCAGAACTTCATGATCTCGTTGTCTGACTTACCCTTAGGATCGAAGTCAGAACCACCCTTACCACCACCGATTGGAAGTGTTGTAAGTGAGTTCTTGAAAATCTGCTCGAAACCGAGGAACTTGATGATACCAAGGTTTACTGATGGGTGAAGTCTGAGACCACCCTTGTAAGGTCCGATAGCGTTGTTGAACTGTACACGGAAACCTCTGTTAACCTGTACGTTACCGTTATCATCTACCCATGGTACTCTGAACATGATCTGACGATCCGGCTCAGTAATTCTCTCAAGGATAGCGAGCTTACGATACTTCTCCTCATCCTGCTCGATTACAGGTCTGAGTGAATTAAGAACCTCTGTTACTGCCTGGATGAACTCAGGCTGGCTAGCATCTCTCTTCTGGACAAGCTCCAGAACCTCATCAACGTATGACATTGCTTTTTCTCTCCTTTTATATTTTTAAAATATTATTTTTAATCCCTCTTCAACTTTAGTCAGCTGAAGCAAAATCTTTTCTGATTATATTATACTTACAGCAACTTGTAAATAAAAAAATTAAGTTTTTTGCATTTTTTTTTGATTTAATTTTGTAAAACGCATTTTTTGTTGATTTTATTATCATAACTTGAATAAACTCTTCAACAATGATATACCTTTATTTATGGAAAAGAAAACAGTTACAATCAATAAAATATACTGGGACCGCATATGGATCTACATGGATATTACCACCGATGTTCATATGCCGCTCTATCTGACCCGGGTTAATTCCGCGGACAAAACTCCTTACTCCTGCGAGCTGGAAGTCGTATCCCGTGAAGGGGATAACTATGTGCTCCGCGTAAATGTAACCAACCCCGGAACCAATGCGCAGCTGCCGCGAGGCGAGTACGCAATCTCGAATCTCAGCCTGAAAAGGGAAACCCACTACTATCCGAATATAGCCTTCGGCGATGAGCTGTCGGGACATCTTTCGGAATGTGACAAGCATTTCCCTTATCATATAAAGAAGGTTTATTCCGTATACTTCCGTACCGACGAACGCTACGGCATGAAGCTGATCGTTCGCAACACCATCGGAAAGCTTACGGAAAAAGAGGCTGATACGGAGCGTAAGAAGGCCGTAAAACGCCGTATGGCGCAGGACCTCTATAACACTACCAGAGCGTCCGTTCTTTCCAAAAGACGCCTTCTGCCAAGGTATGAGAAGTGCATACTCCTTATGTCCGACCAGAAGACCGAACCTACCGGTAATCTGCTTGCCATTAAGGAAGAACTGACAAAAGAAGGCTATTCCTTCAGGGAAATGTATCGCTCCGTCTTAACCGATCACTTCAATAAGAAAGAATGGCTCAAGGCCATACGTGTTCTGGCCTGGGCCGATTATATATTCCTGGATGATCACAGTCCTACTCTGGATTGGCTGACGCTGAAGAAAACCACCATCGTGCAACTGTGGCATGCAGGTGCGGGCTTCAAGTCCACCGGCTACAGCCGTTTCGGTATGCCTGCCAGCCCCGGTCCTAAGTCCGGTCACAGGCAGTACACCTTCGGAATCGCAGGTTCCCTTAAGATAAGACACTTCTTTGCGGAGGTTTGGGGGATCAATCCGGAAATGGTACTTCCGACGGGTATGCCCCGACTTGATTCCTTCCTGGATCCTGAGCAGCAGTCACAGAGCAGAGCAAAGCTTCTGCTGGCCTATCCTTATCTTATGAAGCGTTCCAATATTCTTTTCGCCCCAACCTATCGCGGACGAAACAAAGCGGACGCCCACTATCCTGTGGATAAGCTGGATCTCGACAGAATATATAAACTCTGTCTGGATAAGGATGCCAACTTTATAATAAAGAACCATCCTTTTATCACGGAACCCGTACCGATCCCTGAAGAATATCGTGACAGAATCTTCGACATGACTTCCTATGAGAATATAAACGATATCTTTCTGGTTACGGATCTGTTGATAACCGACTACTCATCAAGCATTTACGAGTTCTCGCTGATGAATAAGCCTATGCTCTTCTATGCATTTGACCGAGATGAATATTGCAGCGAAAGAGGTTTCCACAGAGACTACGAATCAAATGTACCGGGCCGCATAGTTACCACCTTTGACGAACTGGTGGATGCAATCTATAAAGAAGACTATGAATTCGAGAAGGTGGCTGAATATGTCGATAAGAACTTCGACCGTATAGACTGCCACGCATCCGAAAGAGTTATAAAAGCCATATTAAAAGACCGCGGAGAATGATCCGCGGTCTTTCTTCATATATCCTATTATATTAGTCTGCCCAACCGAAGGACTTCTCTACAGCCTTCTTCCAGCCTGCCAGTCTTTCCTGTCTTGCTTCTTCCGTAATCTCAGGCTTAAATATCCTGTCGATGGTGGTGCTGGACTTTATATCATCTCTTGATGAATAGAATCCCGTTGCCAGGCCTGCAAGATAAGCTGCACCCAGAGCCGTGCTCTCTCTGCAGCTCGGACGAACTACGGTTGCGTCTATTATGTCTGCTTGTGTCTGCATCAGGAAATTGTTGGCAGAAGCGCCTCCGTCTACCTTAAGCTCTCTTATCTTAACTCCCGAATCCTTCTCCATAGCACGGAGCACATCGCTGGTCTCATAAGCTATGGATTCCAGAGTCGCTCTGATTATATGATACTTATTAACGCCTCTTGTGATACCTACTATGGTTCCTCTTGCATACTGATTCCAGTAAGGAGCTCCCAGTCCGGTAAATGCAGGAACCACGTAGCATCCTGCCGTATCATCAACCTTCATGGCCATATATTCCGAATCCTCTGCACTATCGATAAGCCTCATCTCATCTCTGAGCCACTGAATCGAAGCTCCTGCGATAAATACAGATCCTTCAAGAGCATAATTAACTTTGCCGTCAATGCCCCAGGCAAGGGTTGTTACAAGACCGTTCTCCGAGAATACAGGTGTCTCTCCCGTATTCATAAGAAGGAAGCATCCTGTTCCGTAGGTATTCTTTGCATCTCCCTTATAGAAGCACTGCTGTCCGAAGAGAGCCGCCTGCTGATCTCCTGCGATTCCCGCTACAGGAATCTCTCCTCCCAGGATATGCTTGCTGGCAAGTCCGTATACCTCACTGGAATTACGAACTTCAGGAAGCATGCTTGCAGGGATCCCCAGAAGCTCCAGTATCTCCTCATCCCACTTAAGATCGTTTATGTTATACATCATGGTACGGGACGCATTTGAATAATCCGTCATATGGCAGCGTCCTTTGGTAAGCTTCCAGAGAAGCCAGGTATCCACGGTACCGAAAAGAAGCTCTCCTCTCTCGGCACGCTCCTTTACNATCATATCGGTAAGTCCCTGATCCTTCAGGCTGTCACAGAACTCCGAGGTTCTGCGGCACTGCCATACGATGGCATTATATACCGGCTCGCCTGTTTCTTTATCCCATACTATTGTTGTTTCTCTCTGATTTGTTATTCCGATTCCCGCTATATCCTTCGGTGAAGCTCCCGACTTCGCCAAAGCTTCCACTGCTACACCAAGCATGGTCGACCAGATCTCATTTGCATCATGCTCTACCCAGCCCGGTTTCGGAAAGATCTGCCTGAATTCCTTCTGTGCAACAGATACCATCTCCCCCTCACGATTGAATACAATCGCTCTGTTACTCGTCGTCCCGGCATCCAGTGCCATTATATATTTCCCCATAGTAAACCTCCTTATGCCTTAATCTTCTGCCACATAAGATAATTTTACATTGCATGGACTTTTACTGCAAACACTTTATTTTTATATAAAAGGTGTTTTGTTAACAAATCGTTTACAAATTATTTAAAGTGCGGCAAACACTTCTATCCCGGGGTATAGTAATATATGATTAAGCCAAGAGATGGTGTTCA
>CACZHN010000241.1 GCA_902780985.1 uncultured Lachnospiraceae bacterium
AAGAAGATGGCTGTATCGGTATATGTAAATGCAACGGACAGAAACGGAAATGTGATCCAGGAAACAGGAAGCGGAGAGGATATCTCCCACGGAATCACCATAGACAAGATGCTTACCGAGGTAAAGAAGTCTCTGGGTTCCGATGAATTCAATAAAAAGCTGGAGGCCGAGGCCGAGAGAGCATCGGATAATACACATTATCTTATCATATCCCCTTATCATAAGGCCGATATGATGGAAAGAGTCGAAAGGATCAAGGCAACGGGAGCGGGCGTGAATATGATCGTTCCTTATTTCAGCGCCTATCCTTATGAGGCCGAAGCAGATTACATCACCGGATGGGAGGTGAAGATGCATGCGGATTAGTAAGATCGGAATAGTTTCAAGAATAGCAAGGTTTGTTTACATAATGCTGCATTACATACTTATCATGCAGCTTACAGTATGTGCACTGGAATGGCCTCTTCTGGGCGTTAAGGAGATAGCCGTCCTGGGAACCTGTGTGGCCATATCGTATTTTATGAGAGAGAAGCTCACAAGAATACTGGCTATCGTGATCATACACGTAGCCCTGGCAGTGGGCATCTTTTATATAATCGGTTCGGGAATACCTAAGTGGACGCTTATCGTACTTATCCTGATCGAAACATTTCCTGCGGGAAAATATATGCAGAGCGGATACAGACTTTCAACGGTATTCGATATACCATGGCCTTCATTTCTTCTATGTTTGGGAGTTCTTGCCACAGGACTTTACGAACATGAAAAAACTCTGGTATCCCTTTGCTTCATCATGGCGGTACTTATATATCTTGTTTATATTCTCATGGTATATCTTCAGAATCTGGAGAATTACATTTACATGATGAAAAATGTATCGGCCATGCCGGTAGACAGGATCATACCTATGAATACCATCGTGGTATGCTGCATCTTTGTGACCATGGTAGTGGTGGTTGTCCTTGCAAACCTGCTGGGATTCAATGATGCACTGAGGGCCTTCGGAAGAGGACTTCTTTCGGGACTCAGGATCCTCTTCAGGGTATTTGTCATCCTGTACAAGATATTCTGTAATCTGTTTGCTCCGGACAACACCGGCAAAAACGGTTATGAGAGAGATGTCATCCGGATTGAAGAAGAGATCCAGGGATCCACATTCTTCGAAGATCTGTTCTTATTCGTGCTGAAGCTTCTTCTTATAGCTCTGGCGGTATTTCTCGTACTCAGATTGTTTAAGAAGATTTACGACACGGTTCTCGAAAAGAGAGCACGTCTTGATTCCGACCTTGTCTCAAGAGTGGATAAGCCGGATATGAAGAATACCAAGAAAGAAAAGATCGTGCGTGAGAAGGGCGAAAGCCGTTTCACCATGGAGCAGAGAGCCAGACGAATATATAAGAAGCGTGTGCAGTCCGTTGCCAAGAAGTATACACCGAGACGGGTGGAGACCACGGCGGATATAGCGGAAGCATACCTTAAGGCTCAGAAGGAACTGAAAAAAGAAGAGAGAGACATCGAAGAGCTTACAGAACTTTACGAAGCAGTCCGTTACGGAAATGTAAAGCCGGATGCCGATTATCTCAAAAAAATGCAGAAGGTGTAGATAGTTATGAAAAGATTTCTGTTAGTGCTTGTCATGTTCTTATCTGCGGTAGGCATTGTGGCGGTCATTCTTCTGGCTGTCCTGATGGCATCAAGAGAATACGAGAAAAAAGAGGACGAACAGAGAGAAGAGTATTTCCGACAGGAAGCAGCCAGCCGGGAAGAAGAAAAAAGACTGGAAGAGGAAGAACGGCGCAGGGAAGAAGAGAGACTTGCTGCGGAGGCGGCAACAGCCACGGAAAGCCCGGAGGAGATCGAAAGAAGATACTGGGAAGAAGAGTGGGAGAATCCTATAGCTACCGCGTCGGATGCGGAATTCAAGTACACGTATCATCAGTTTAAATATACCGACGACACTATCGAGTTAAAGCCTTACGAAGAGGTTTACGAAGAAGTGAAGGCGGATATGCTGGCAAGAGGCGAGGAGATACGTACTGAGGAGACTACAAGCGAGGACGGAGAAGTTATAGAGCCGAACCTGACCATTTACAATCCCCTCAGACTGGAGAACGCGGATTATGCGGCAACGCCTTTTATAGAGGGAACAGTGGTAGATCCGGATACCATAGACAATCCGGACCCTAAGACACGTGAGGAAATCGCGGAGGCGGCAAGCGACCCTCTGAAGATGAATGCGGTATACAGTACAAATATCATACTGGTGGATCTTGATACGGACGAGGTTATAGTATCAAGAGCATCGGAAGAAGTGCTCTATCCGGCGTCCATGTCCAAAGTCCTTACAGCCATATGTATGGCGGATTATCTTACGGACAGAAGACTTAACGGCGAATATGAGATGAAGGAAGAGGAAATCCTTAAAACCTACTATGAAAGATTCAGTGCAGTGGGGACCACGGCAGGAGACGTACTTCCGGCAAAAGACCTGTTCTACGGAATGATGGTATGTTCGGGAGCGGACGCCGATTATGCGCTGACTCATTATCTTGCGGGAACGGAAGCGAACATGGTGGAGCTTCTCAACAAGAGAGCCTACGATATGGGCATATCCGATACCGCTCACTTCACTAACGTTATCGGTGCATTTGATCCGGAACATCACTGCACCGTAAACGATATAGCTGTTATCATGTCAACAGCCATTCAGAATCCGCTTATACTGGATGCCATGTCAACGGAACAGTATAGGACGGTGCCTACACAGAAGGACGAAGAAGGAGTGGATATCTCCAACTGGTTCCTGAGACGTATAGGCATATACGAATGCAACGGAGACGTGGTGGCGGCAAAGACCGGTTTCATATCGGAGGCGGGATTCTGCTGTGTAAGTTATCTTGAAACCTACAGCGGACATCACTATATCTGTGTGACAGCAAATTCCGACGGAAACTGGAGAACCATATTTGATCATATATCACTTTACCGGGCTTACACTAAGTGATAAGGGGAGGACAGGAGCTATGAAAAAAAGACTTGTTGTAGGACTATTTCTGGTAGCGGTGCTGGCTCTTATATGCTATACCATCGCAAATCCCGTAGACATGAATGCGCTGGAAGACTATGAACCTGCTGCATATTCCACATGGGTGGGACTTGTTCCGCCGGTTCTGGCCATATTACTGGCTCTGATAACCAAGGAGGTTTATTCATCCCTCTTTTTCGGAGTTATCAGCGGTGCACTTATCTATTCAAATGCCAATCTCGAACTGGCAGTCAATACCATGTTCTTCAATGAAGACGGCGGTATGCTGAGTAAGATCACAGATTCTTTCAATGCGGGAATCCTGATATTCCTGGTGCTCCTGGGAATTCTTGTAGCACTTATGAATAAGGCGGGCGGTTCCGCAGCCTTCGGTCGCTGGGCGTCAAAGCACATCAAGACCCGGGTGGGGGCCCAGCTGGCCACCATCGTCCTGGGCGTGTGCATCTTCATCGACGACTACTTCAACTGCCTCACCGTGGGCAGCGTCATGCGTCCCGTGAC
>CACZHN010000242.1 GCA_902780985.1 uncultured Lachnospiraceae bacterium
ATCTCCTGAATCAGCAGGAGCAGCCTCAGTGGGCTGCTCTGTCTCAGTCGCGCCTTCTTCATCTCTCAGCGTCATCTGCAGGCCATAATCTGCCGCATATACAACGCTGCCGGTGAAAAGAAAGAATGCCAGGAATATTGCAATTGTAAGCATTTTTTGCTTCAATCCAATGTCCTCCATTTATTTATAAATACTTTATATCCTATTAATTGTTATACCTTCAGATGCTTTCTTGTTGTAAGCATACTTCCGAAGAAACCGATTCCTACACCTATGATAAGAATAGCTGGTGCGAGAACCTTGAAGAGTTCATTAAGTGGTATAAACTCAAAGAGACTCTTCAGAATAGTAAATCTTCCGGCTATATAGCCAAGAATAGAATCATAGAGGTAGTATAAAAGAACTACAGGGATAACTGATCCCACGAGACCGATGATAACACCTTCTACGATGAACGGTGATCTTACGAATGCATTGGTTGCACCGATAAGCTTCATGATCTTGATCTCTTCTCTACGAACTGTAATACCGATTGTAATGGTGTTGTTGATAAGGAACACCGATACAAGAAGAAGAATTACTATAATACCGATTGATGCATATCCAACGAATACATTGATTGCTGATATGGCATCTGATGTATATCCTGAACTAGCTACATTTCTTACACCATCAATTCCATTAAGGAACTGTACGAAGTCAGCCTGCTTGCTGACATCCTTGAGTGTAATTGTGTAGGATGCTGAGTTCGCAAGAGGATTATCTTCACCAAAAGATGCTCTTGCAGCTTCAGGATCATCAAATACTTTATTTGAATAATTGATCCATGCTTCTTCTGCACTTACAAAGTCGCAGGTATTAACCTCCGGCCTCGTCCTTATCTGTTCTCCAATAAGATCAATGTTCTGATCTGTTATACCCTCGTCGAAGAATACCGATATGGAAATGTTACTCTCTATTTTCTTGATCGCTGCTCTGAAGTTAACCAGAACAATATAGAAAAGTCCGAAAATGAAAAGACATGCGATAATAGTACCAATTGAAGCAAGAGAGAACAGGATATTTCTTCGGATATTTTTTAAACCTTGTCTAAAGCTGTACCACGCTGAACTAATCCTCATCTATATAACCACCCTTCTCTACATCGCTTACTATTACACCCTTCTTGATGGTGATAACTCGCTTCTTCATGAGATTTACGATTTCCTTGTTATGGGTAACGACCACAACTGTGGTTCCCTTGGAATTGATCTCATCAAGAAGATTCATGATCTCCCATGAATTCTTAGGATCCAGGTTTCCTGTAGGCTCATCCGCCAGTATGATCTCAGGCTTGTTAACAAGAGCTCTTGCAAGCGCAACTCTCTGCTGCTCACCACCTGAAAGCTGTCTCGGGAATGATTTGTACTTATCGGCAAGACCGACAAGTGAAAGCATAGCCGGAACCTGACGTCTGATATAACGAGACGGTGTCTCTATAACTCTCTGTGCAAAGGCAACATTCTCATAAACCGTTCTGTCCTTAAGGAGACGGAAATTCTGGAACACAACGCCCAGCTTTCTTCTTGCCTTCGGAATCTGTCTTCTCTTAAGCTTTGTGTAGTCAAAGCCCGCTACTTCGATCCTGCCCTTTGTAGGAACAAGTTCTCTGAGAAGAAGCTCAATAAGTGTTGTCTTACCCGAACCCGAACTACCAACGATGAATACAAATTCGCCGTCGTTGATCGTCAGACTGATGTCTTTAAGTGCAACCGTTCCGGTCGGATATTTCATAGTTACATTTTCAAGTTTAATCATTATCGGTTCAAACCCTTCTTAGAATTTTTGACTCATTTTAGAAATCATGAGTCTCCATATATTTCATATACTTCACAACCATGAGTGCAATCTTAAATGTGATCGCATCTTCGAAAACTCTGAGGTCGAGGCCTGTTGCTTTCTCGATCTTATCAAGTCTGTATACCAGAGTATTTCTGTGGATGTACAGCTGTCTTGATGTCTCGGAAACGTTCAGGCTGTTCTCGAAGAACTTCTGAATAGTTGTAAGAGTCTCATCGTCGAAATCATCAGGCGACTTGCCGTCGAAGATTTCCTTGATGAACATACGGCAGAGAGGTATCGGAAGCTGGTAGATAAGACGACCGATTCCAAGGTTGCTGTATGCTATGATATTCTTGTCGCTGTAGAAGATCTTTCCTACATCGAGAGCCATCTTGGCTTCCTTGTAAGAACGTGATACTTCCTTGATCTCATTTACGATAGTACCGAATGCAACATGAACAGAGATCATAGCCTCTGTACTGAGCATATCTACTATGATATTTGCAGTCTTGGAAAGTTCCTCGTATGTATCGGTCGGCTTAACTTCCTTAACGAGGATGATGTTCTTCTCATCAACCGCTGTAATGAAATCTCTTGACTTAACGGAGAAGATATTACGAACTGTCTCAAGCGCGTTTGTATCCTTCTCTGTCTTTGTCTCAATGATGAATACACATCTCTTCACATCTGTCTCGATGTGGAGTTTCTTTGCTCTGTTGTAGATATCAACAAGAAGCAGATTATCAAGGAGGAGGTTCTTGATGAAGTTATCCTTATCAGACCTTTCCTTATAAGCTACAAGCAGATTCTGAATCTGAAATGTAGCGAGTTTTCCAACTGTATAAGTGCTGTCCGTATCACCCTTAGCCATAAGGATATACTCAAGCTGCTTATCATCCATTATCTTAAAAAACTGATATCCGAGAAGGGACTGGCTCTCTGCAGCAGACTCTGCAAAGGCTATAACCGCATCTTCATACTCGATAGCGGCATCGTCCACGGTCTTTGCCAGTGTACGTCCTTCTACGTCCATAACGATCAGATCAACCTGTGTGATTGCTCTGATGCCGTCTAATGTCTCCTGAAGAATCTGATTTGAAATCATATCTCACACTCCTGTTCTTAATATAATCCCCAAATTACGGGTCCCCATAATCCTTAAAATTATACCAAAATTAGTAGGTAAAAAAAAGAGGAAATGCACTACTTTAGTGCATTTCCCCATATTTTTCATAATATCTTAATAGAACTAGCTTACGATGATCTCTTCTGATTCCTTATCGAAGATGTGAATCTTGCTAAGATCGAATGCAAACTGAACTGTGTCGCCAGGACGAGCAGTTGTACGTGCATTAACTCTAGCTGTGATATCGAACTGATCGATTGAGAAGTACAGATAAACTTCTGCACCGAGCATTTCGTAAATGTTGATTCTGGCATCGATAACTGACTCAGGTGAAGACTCGATGAAGAGCTGCTCATCATGGATGTCCTCAGGTCTGATACCGAGTACAACTTCCTTATCAATGAATCCGCCGGCGATAAGCTTGTTAGCCTTAGCTTCAGGAACCTTGATAGAATGTGAACCGAACATAAGGAGAACGTCTGCTCCTGACTTAACAACCTTGCAGTCGATGAAGTTCATAGGTGGCATACCCATGAAACCAGCAACGAAGAGGTTTGTTGGATGATCATAAAGATTC
>CACZHN010000243.1 GCA_902780985.1 uncultured Lachnospiraceae bacterium
TATGGACTTCTCGCGGTTGAACTGCTTAAGCTTGGTTATGACCGCTTCCTCGTGCTGGATCTCAGCCTGCTGCTTCATATAGGCGTTGATCTTTGCCTGACGTATCTTAGCCTTCTCGGTACTGTAGTAGGAATAGCTTCCGTTGAATACGGTGGATACGCCCTGATCTATCTCGATGATCTTGTTGGAGATCCTGTCGATGAAATATCTGTCGTGGCTTACCGCAATCACCGCACCCGTATAGGAAGAAAGATATCCTTCCAGCCAGGAAATGGACGGCATATCCAGATGGTTCGTCGGCTCATCCAGGATTATGATATCGGGATGGGACAGAAGAAGACGTCCCAGGGCGATACGCATTTTCTGGCCTCCCGAAAGAGTGCTTATATGTCTGTCGTAATCTGCAGTGCTGAAGCCCAGTCCCTTAAGGACTCCCGTGATCTCGCTTTCGTAAGCGTAACCGTTCTCATGGTCGTAACGGGTTGTGAGGCGGTTATAAGCCTCGAGAATGCTGCTTAACTCGTCACCTGTCTTGTCCTTCATTTCCTCTTCGAGAGCTCTTATACGGCTTTCCATTTCAAGGATATAGGCCTTTGCTTCCTTCATGGCATCGTATACGGTGGCGTCCAGCGTATCGGAAGCCTGCTGGGAGAGATATCCCAGACGTACATCGCGGCCCAGGACTACATTTCCCGAATCGTGGGAAAGTTCGCCCAGAATAATACGGAGCAGAGTGGTCTTACCCGCACCGTTGATTCCGATGATGGCAGCCTTGTCGTGTTCTTCTATATTAAAGTTTATATTCTTAAGTATCGGAGTGTCTCCGAAGCTTTTCTGTATATTCTGACATGAGAGTATCATGATATTAATACCTTTCTTTAAATCACTTAGAGAATAGTAACCTATCGGCCGTGAGTTTTCAAGTCGGAATTGGGCCGTAATCGTTGAAAACAGGGCTTTTTTATGTTAAAGTTAAGGTTGACGTAATTGTCAAGAACAATATATTTCCGGAGGTTACGAAGTATGAAATGTCCGTTTTGCGGAGATGATAACACAAGAGTTATAGACTCAAGACCGGCAGATGATAATTCTGCTATCCGCCGTCGTCGTCAGTGTGATGTATGCGGCAAGAGATTTACTACTTACGAGAAGGTTGAGACTGTTCCTCTTATGGTTATCAAGAAGGATAAGACAAGAGAGCCTTATGACAGATCGAAGATAGAGCAGGGAGTTATCAGATCCTGCCACAAGAGGCCTGTACCGATCGAGAAGATCGAGGCCTGCGTAGATGAGGTTGAGGCTGCAATCTACAACATGGGACAGAAGGAGATCGACAGTTCTGTTATAGGCGGAATCCTTATGGACAAGATCAAGGATCTTGACGGCGTTGCATACGTAAGATTCGCATCCGTATACAGAGAGTTTAAGGATGTGAATACATTTATGGATGAGCTGAAAAAGTTACTTAAATAATCGGATGAAATGTAATGAAGCAGATTTTAAAGTCAGGCGAGGCGGAGATTGTCGTAAAGAAGTCCCGCTTTATAGGTGAAGCCCATAGGATAGCCGATGAAGAAGAAGCGGCTCTTCTTGTGGCAGAAGCCCGAAAAAAATATTACGATGCCAGACATGTATGTTATGCATATTCGCTGGGTGAGGTAAATCCCAGACTGAAGTTCTCGGATGACGGAGAACCGAAAGGTACGGCGGGAAAGCCTATCCTTGACGTGGTAAACGGTTCGGAGGTGCAGGACATACTGATCATAGTTACCAGATATTTCGGAGGAATACTTCTGGGAACCGGAGGACTTGTAAGAGCCTACGGTGACGCGGCAAGGGAAGCACTTCTTGCTGCGAAGACGGGAACTCTTGTGGAATGTGTTCAGAGGAAGTTTTCGGGAATAGCATACGGTGATTATGATAAGGTAAGATTTATTCTGGAAAAAAACGGCATCACGGATTATGAGACGGAATACGGCGGAGAAGTCGGAATTTCGGTCTATATTCCGGAGGAAAAAGACGAGGCTGTAGTGGCTGAAATAACCGATGCCACAAGAGGTACCTGCAGGGCCGAAAACCTGGGCACGGCAAGGGTTATCAAAGACACGGAAACCTTAAACGAAGCTTAAAAATTTTCTGAAAATTACCTATATAATATCTTCAGAAATTCGAAATCTGAACGTCACACATTGTTCACATTCAGAGATTAATATTGTCTCAAATCTAAAAGGGAACAGTAAAACCCTACAGGAAAAGGAGTGATCAGAATGAGTGATAACTATGATGATTTTAATTATGACCCGAGTATGTATACGGGATATAATCAGGGACAGCCTGTAGCTCCGACGAGTCAGCCGGAACCATATAATACAGTAGTAACATCAAATAAAGAAAAGCCTGAGAAAAAGAAGGGCGGATTCGGAAAGAGCATGGCGAAGGTTACGGCGCTGGCTCTTACCTTCGGACTTGTGGCCGGCGGCGCATTTCAGGGTGTTAATTATTTTTCCGGAAAATATATAAATTCAACCAGGGCAGAAGCGGATGAAGACGAGCCTGCCACAAATATCTCCGACAATGTGGATATTCAGCCGGCAGTAAGTACCGACGGTGCTGCGGGAACAGTATCCTACGATGTTGCGGAGATAGTTAAGAAAGCAGAGACATCCATTGTATCCATTACAACCAAGGTTACAACAGATTACACATATTTCTTCCAGTCGGGTACCGAGGAAGCTACCGGTGCCGGAAGCGGAATAGTTATAGGAAAGTCGGACAAGGTATTATACATTGCCACAAACTACCATGTAGTTAAGGGCGCTGACGAGATCAACGTAGGTTTCTGTGACGGAGAGCTGGTCAAGGCCGACATCATGGGCTATGACGAAGATCAGGACGTTGCGGTGGTTGCCGTAAAGTTCGGGGATATGAAGGAATCGACCACATCACAGGTTACCATCGCACAGATCGGTAACTCAGATGAGCTTCAGGTAGGCGAGCCTGCAATAGCAATAGGAAATGCACTGGGCTACGGTCAGTCCGTAACAGTAGGATATATAAGTGCACTGGACAGAGCCATTGAGGGAAGCGGCGGAAAATACATTCAGACCGATGCGGCTATCAATCCGGGTAACAGCGGCGGCGCTCTTATAAATGCACAGGGACAGGTTATCGGAATCAATTCCGTTAAATATGTAGATTCAAAGGTTGAAGGAATGGGATTCTCGATTCCTATCAACACAGCGATGGATATAATCAACGGCATCATCAAAGGTGAGATCAAGCAGCAGCTTTATCTCGGAGTCGAAGGTGTGGAAGTCGGTAAGGAATATTCCGAGATATACGGTCTTCCGGAAGGCATTTACGTAAAGGATGTTATCAAGGATTCTCCTGCGGAAGCAGCGGGAATGTACGCCGGTGACATAATAGTTGAAATTGAGGGTAAGGAAGTATATACTCGTGATGATGTAAAAGACAGGTTAAAGAGTTTCAACGAAGGAGATACTGTTCAGATAAAA
>CACZHN010000244.1 GCA_902780985.1 uncultured Lachnospiraceae bacterium
ACATCCCGATGACTGTATCAGGATCCCGATGAGAGATGAGGGAAGGTCTCTGAACCTTTCAAACAGCGCTGCAATCATACTGTATGAAGCTCTCCGTCAGACCGATTATCCGGGACTGAGATAATAAAAATCAATATCATTCATAAGGATGATTTAAATCACAAAATTATCATAAATAATAGAATCTTTATGTTGACAGTGTTCGGTATTTCGATTAAAATAAGTACATAAAGTTAGTTAACGTTTTATAAACTAAATATTTGGCAAAGCAGTGGAAACGCTGTGACGCAAAGCTATAGGGCCTGTTTTTAATGGTAGCCAGTTGCAATTACGAGTACACAAGGTGCTTTGTCTAAACAAAATAAGACAAGCACCTTTTTTGTTTATATCGGAGAATAAAAGCTACATAGGTTCATCCGGATTAAAAAAGTCTGTGAGGTGATTATATGAAGAGGAAAATGATCAATAATAAAGGTTTTTCATTAACTGAATTAATTATAGTAATAGCTATCATGTCTATTCTTGCTGCGGCTATCACACCGATGGTTATCAAGTACATAGATAAGGCAAGAAGAGCTGTAGATGTTCAGACTGCGGAAGTTATCTTTGATGCGGCAAACCTCGCCGCAGCATCTGCCGATGACGAAGTAGCGGCAGGCTGGTCGGTATGTACCAAGATGGATGCCGGTGTAGTAGCTGCTAACTTTGACGGACACAGAGCACCGGATTCATATAAGTTTTCGGATACACCGGGATATTACACAATGAGACCTGTTGCCTGGGGCAGAGGTGTCAGAAAAGACGGTAAGGATTCTAACGGAAATGCAAGAATATGGGAAAATTCATATATGAAGGCGACATCAGATGCCGAGACCGAAGATGCGCGTCTTCAGAGAAGGTATGTTGATGAATTCCTGAATAATGTATATCATGAAGAAGCCCTCAGCGGTTATGATAAAAAAGGCCACAGAAACTATGACGGTGAGAATGAAAATCTGCTTGCAATAAAGTGCCAGAAGGTTGTGGCTGTTAAAAGCGGAAAATACAAAGTAATGGAGAAGTCATATAACGGTAGTAAGAGAATAGCTTTGTGGATCATCTACAGACGTGAAGACAACGGAATGCCTGAGATATGGCTCGGAGCAAAAGATACCGGAAAGGCTATCGAACCTCTTTACAGGCTTTATCCTGATCCGTGTGAAGAGTACAGATAAAGATATATTCAATACCAATCTTCTAACCAAGAGCAGCAGCTTCGGCTGCTGTTTTTGCCGTCTGTAAAAGGGTTGATAAGGGGGCGGATTTTCACCCCTTGAATTACCTTCGGAAATATATTACAATAAGCTGTACGCGTTCTGATAGTGGTTAAAAGGATAAAAGTAACGCGAACAGAAGGGGATTACAAAAATGGTATGTAGTATGACAGGCTTCGGAAGAAGCGAGTATCTGGATGATGAGAAGAAGATCATCATAGAGATCAAGTCGGTTAATCACAGATATTGTGATATCAGTGTAAAGCTTCCGCGTACCATCAGCAGATTTGAGCCGGAGATCAGAAAGAGACTGAAGCTCTATGCTGAACGTGGAAAGATTGATGTATTTATCACCTATCAGAATTTAAAGACAGGTGAGACAGTAAAGTATAATAAGGAAATAGCCGGTGAGTATCTGAATTATCTGAAGCAGATGAGCGAAGATTTCGGACTGGAGGAAGATATCAAGCCTACGGTTCTGGCAAGATTCCCTGATGTTTTCTCACTTGAAGAAAACTACAGTGCCGAAGATGAAGAATATACAGACATTCAGAAAGTTCTGGATGAGGCCGGACAGATGTTTCTTGAGTCAAGACAGAAGGAAGGTGCAAACCTTGCGGAGGATCTCAGAAATAAGATGGATGAGATCGAGGCTCTTGTAAACAGGATAGAAGAGCTGTCTCCTCAGATAGTTGAGGATTACAGACAGAAGCTTACGGCAAAGGTTCAGGATATTCTCGAGAACAGAGATATCGAAGAAGCACGTATAGTTCAGGAAGTTGTTATCTATGCGGACAGAGTTGCCGTTGATGAAGAACTTGTAAGACTTCACAGCCATATTCAGGCGGTAAGGGATATCCTTTCCGAGGATAAGGCAGTGGGAAGAAAGCTTGACTTCATAGTTCAGGAGATGAACCGTGAAGCCAATACAACTCTTTCGAAGTCGGATACAAAGGAAGTTACCGATATCGGTATCGATCTTAAGACACTGATCGAAAAGGTCAGAGAACAGGTTCAGAACCTTGAGTAATATGAAGGGAGGCCGGTCACTTATGAATAAAGGAAAACTTGTAGTATTATCAGGCTTCTCGGGTGCGGGAAAAGGAACCATAGTTAAGCAGCTTATCGAAAGATACGGCTACAGCCTGTCGGTTTCGGCTGCCACAAGAGCACCGAGAGAAGGAGAGGTTGACGGTAAGGATTATTACTTTAAGACCACGGATGAGTTTTTAAGTCTGGTTGATTATAACGGTCTCATCGAGTGGACAAAGTATGTGGACAATTATTACGGAACTCCGAGAAAGTTCGTTGAAGACGAGCTTAAGGAAGGTAGAACCGTAATACTTGAGATAGAAGTTAAGGGTGCTGCCAACATAAAGGAACAGTATCCGGATGCTGTTCTTATTTTCCTTACTACGAAGGATGTGGATACTCTCCGCGCCAGACTTCGTAAGAGAGGAACAGAGACGGACGAAGTGATCGAGAAGCGTATAAAGCGTGCGGCTGAGGAGTCGGAGCTTATGGATAATTATGATTACATAGTTATCAATGACGAGCTTGAAGAGTGTATCGATAACGTACACTCCATCATTATCAGCGATCATTTCAAAACCGAAAACATGGGAGAGTTCATAAAAACCATCAGAACAGATCTCGCAGACGAGTAAAAGAGTATATAACCCCCAGGGTTCATATAGAAGGAGGAAGAAATATGATACATCCATCTTATTCAGACCTTATGGCAGTTGCTAACACAGGTGTTGAACCTGGTGAGCAGCCGGTTGTTCAGAGCAGATATTCAATCGTACTTGCTACAGCAAAGAGAGCAAGACAGATAGTTAATGGTTCTGAGCCGCTTGTTGATGACATAGCTGGAAAGAAGCCGCTTTCCATAGCAGTTGAAGAGCTTTATGAAGGCAAGATAAAGATTGTCGGAGACGAATAAACCTGAAATTAACGGGCGTTGGTATGAACCAATGCCCGTTAGTTTACGTTTATGAGGAGGACGTACATATGAGATTAGAAGAATTGATCGGATCTCTGAAGGTTAAGCTTCAGGGAAGTATAGATCGTGATATAAAGGCTATAACCAACGACTCCAGAAAGGTAACAGAGGGAAGCCTCTATTTTGCCATACCCGGAGCCAAGGTTGACGGGGCTACATTTATCCCCGGAGCAGTAAGAGACGGAGCAAAGGCTGTTGTTACAGAATGGCCTTATGAGAAGATATGTTCGGATTTCGGAC
>CACZHN010000245.1 GCA_902780985.1 uncultured Lachnospiraceae bacterium
CCTGGTCCGAGTGACAGGGTTCGAACCTGCGGCCTCATGGTCCCAAACCACGCGCGCTACCAGCTGCGCTACACCCGGAAAAGCCAATATATTATACTCCAAATGACACTAAATCGCTATAAAATCGAGAACTTTTACCTTGTAATGAAGGGCCTGATTTGCTACAATTTATTACGTTCGATGGGTTAGAGATACAAATTCATAACCTGATAAGTATCTAAATACAAAAGGAGATAAGAAAATGGCACAAAAGGTCTCATTTAGTTTTGAAAATGCGTCATTTATGGCAGATGATGCATCAATTGCGGCTATTAAGGACAGAGTAACAGCTGCAAGAAACACTCTTGTAGAGAGAACAGGCGCAGGAAATGATTTCCTCGGCTGGATCGATCTTCCGGTTGATTATGACAAGGAAGAGTTTGACCGCATCAAGAAAGCTGCGGCAAAGATTCAGAGTGATTCAGACGTGCTTCTTGTTATAGGTATTGGTGGTTCTTACCTTGGAGCAAGAGCAGCTATCGAAGCTCTTCGTCACAGCTTCTACAACATGGTTGATAAGTCAATCCGTAAGACACCTGAGATTTATTACTGCGGTAATAACCTCAGCTCAACATATATCTGCGACTTAGTTGATGTTATCGGCGACAAAGATTTCTCTATAAATGTTATCTCTAAGTCAGGTACAACAACAGAGTGTTCAGTAGCTTTCCGTCTTTTCAAGGAAATGCTTGAGAAGAAGTACGGCAAGGCTGAAGCAGCTAAGCGTATATATGCTACAACAGATAAGGCTCGTGGAGCTCTTAAGACTCTTTCAAACGAAGAGGGTTATGAGACATTCGTAGTTCCTGATGATGTAGGAGGAAGATATTCAGTTCTTACAGCAGTTGGTCTTCTTCCAATTGCAGCTTCAGGTGCTGATCTTGATGCTCTTATGGCTGGTGCAGCTAAGGCTCGTGAGTACTGCCTGAACAATGACTTTGATTCAAATGATGCACTTAAGTATGTTGCATACAGAAACGTTCTTCATGAGAAGGGCCTTGGAATGGAGATTCTCGGTAACTTCGAGCCATCACTTCACTACATTACAGAGTGGTGGAAGCAGCTTTACGGAGAGAGCGAAGGCAAGGACGGCAAGGGTATCTTCCCTGCAGGTGTTGACTTCACAACAGATCTTCACTCACTTGGACAGTTCATCCAGGAAGGAACAAAGAATCACTTTGAGACATTCCTGAATGTTAAGAATCCTCGCAGAAGTGTTATCATGCAGGAGGAGCCGGTTGATCTTGACGGACTTAACTATCTTACAGGCAAGACAGTTGATTTCATCAATAAGTGTGCTATGAACGGAACTATCCTTGCACATGTTGACGGACAGGTTCCAAACATTCGTATAGATATGGAAGAGATCAGCGAAGAGACAGTTGGTGAGCTCTTCTACATGTTTGAGTTCGCTTGCGGCGTAAGCGGTTACGTTCTCGGTGTTAACCCATTCAATCAGCCGGGTGTTGAAAGCTACAAGAAAAACATGTTTGCTCTTCTCGGAAAGCCGGGTTATGAGGAAATGACAGCAGCTCTCAGAGAGAGACTTGGTGAGTAATATATAATTTTGGGTGACAAGTGGGGACGGTTCATAGTGGCACCAGGGGGTGACGCTCAGGACCGTCCCTAATGTTCATTTATGGAGATATGAGATCTCCGGTTTTGGAGGAAATATGATTGAAGATACCTTCGAGCTTATAGCACCATGCCATTTCGGACTTGAGGCAGTGCTGAAGCGAGAGATACAGAAACTTGGATACGAGATAACCGACGTTTCGGATGGAAGAGTAACCTTCCTTGCCGGAGCAGACGGTATAACCAGAGCAAATATAAATATAAGAACAGCTGAGAGAATCCTTCTCAAATGCGGAAGCTTCAGGGCAAGGACCTTCGATGAGCTCTTTGAAGGAACAAGGGCTATCAACTGGGAGAGAGTACTTCCAAGAGATGCCAGATTCTGGGTAACAAAGGCTACAACGAACAAGTCGGCTCTTTTTGCTGCGTCTTCCATTCAGTCCATAGTTAAGAAGGCTATGGTAGACAGGATGAGTTCTGTCTATCATGTTAACCGTTTTGCAGAGGATGGAGACGAGTATCCTGTAAGAGTTTTCATCATGAAGGATATGGTGACCATAGGTCTTGATACTTCAGGCGTGTCACTCCATAAGAGAGGCTATAGGAAGCTGGTAGGAAAGGCTCCTATATCTGAAACGCTGGCGTCAGCACTTATTATGCTTACACCTTGGAAGGAAGACAGAATACTTGTAGATCCTTTCTCGGGCAGCGGTACATTTCCTATAGAAGCAGCACTTATCGGTGCCAATATCGCGCCGGGTGTGAACAGAGATTTTACGGCCTGTACCTGGGAGAAGCTGATACCTAAGAAGCTCTGGTATGAGGCATATGATGAGGCGAGAAGCCTTGAAAGAAGAGACGTGAAGATGAATATCCAGGGTTATGATCTGGATCCGGAAATAGTTAAGGCTGCAAGGACAAATGCAGCGGATGCGGGAGTTGAAGAATATATTCATTTTCAGCAGAGAGATGTGAAGGATCTCAGGAATCCGAAGCCATATGGATTTGTGATAACGAATCCTCCATACGGTGAAAGACTTGAGGAGAAGGAAGCACTTCCTGAACTTTACAGAATTATCGGTGAGGCATATGCAGGACTGGATAAGTGGTCCATGTATATCATCACATCTTACGAAGATACAGAGAAGTATATCGGCAGAAAAGCTGATAAGAACAGAAAGATATATAACGGTATGATCCAGGCGAGATTCTATTCCTTCCTTGGACCAAAGCCGCCTAAGAATGATAACATGTAACTGATAACCGGAAGGAAAGGTTAATGAGACTCAGAATATTCGTATTCTTTTTATTAATAGTGCTTACACTTGCAGGTGCATATGTAATCTTTACGCCGCACAAATCGGGTATAGCCAGAAACGGTGAATTTGTGGATGCCGTTGATGAGATGTCGCAGTGCGTTGTAAGGAGTGCCGCAGAAGAAGGCTTTGATCTTATGGTGGACGATAAGAGTCTGTCCGGCTTTGACTACCAGGTAATGCTGGGAGCGGGCATGGAGATCAGCTGTTCAGAGCAGTTTCTGGAAGATATAATGGGCTGCTCAGTAAGTGTTTTTCCAACGGGAAAGGTTACCGTAGATAGAAAAAACGTTCATCTTGAATATAATGAGGGCAGCAATATCATCCTTGTTACTCAGGATGGAAACACAAGAAGAGTGGAGTTTAGTCCGAATGCCAAGGTGACTGAAAGCGGTGGAGTGTTCCTGCCGGTAAGCGAGGTCCTGGGCAATCTGGGATACAGCGCAAATTATATATACAGCCGGCGTGCGGTGGATTTTAAATGCATCGATGACGGCAAGTATCTTCCGGAAGC
>CACZHN010000246.1 GCA_902780985.1 uncultured Lachnospiraceae bacterium
CGCATTATATGCGAGATATCACGTTCATACTGGAACTATCTTGAGTATAGTGACTATCTGTTCAATGAGAATTCATATATGGATGAAAGCGAGGCGATAAGCCGTCTCGCTGATTTAGCAGAGAGCATACATAATTACAATAATCCTTCGGAATGGGAGAAGGAGCATTACTATAATGAGAAGACTGTAAGCTACATAAATGATCTTTCGGACCATGTTGATGTTCTTATCAAGGGATATTTTCATATAAGCGATGAGGACATGGAGCATTTCTGGGAGATGAGTGAGGCCAGAAGAAAACTGCTGATGGAGGATGGATACGGTAATGAAAAAGAATGATAATAAAAGATCAGGAGTCGGGTATTACATCGTAATCACGATCCTGGTCATAATTTTATGCTCCAATATTGGAGGATTGATCGCATCAACATCTCCTGAGATGTCAGGATACTACAGCGTCAGCTCTCCAGAGGAGCTTTTAAGAAAGATGGACTTTTCAGGATATCAGCGAATGCTCGAGTACAAAAAGATCAATGAGGCTATGGGTGTCACTGCAAGCAGCAACAAGAATTATGTGGTTCCGTATGCGATCTGTGACTATTATGAAAACGCTCTCATGTACAAGGGATATTCACAGGCTAAAAATGTGAAGGCGGCAAAATATAAAGAGAAGATGGAAAAGGCTAAAAGTCAGATGGGGGAGTATGCAAGCCTGACAGAAGATATAGATGCTTATCTGAAACTTGAGGATTAGCATATGATCGCAGGGGGTGGCACATGAAGAAAAAGATCGCGGTAATAGCAAACGGATGGTATAACAGGGGGCTTAGCGATATCATGAAGGGTATCACAGCCTATACCGGACAGAGAGGTATCGATGTATTTCTCTTTTTGACATATTCGACATTTCGGGACAGTGTTGAATACAACGACGGGGAGTTTAATATCCACAGACTTCCAAAGTATGATGACTATGACGGAGTGATATTCATACCAGATTCCTTGAGCTCGCCCAGGGAAGCTGAAAGGCTAAGGAGTGAGTTTGTTGATAACGGAGTAAAAGCTGTCAGTGTGGGAACACAGGTGGAAGGACTTAGCTATGTCTCATGCAACAACTATGAGTCCATGTGTGTCATGTGCAGGCATCTGGCAAAAGATCACGATATAATGAGGGCTGCATTCATAGCGGGGCACAAGGATAACGCGGAATCCAACGAGAGATTAAACGGATGCAGGGATACCTTTGACAAATATGGTATAAGGCTTGATGATAGGGATGTCTTTTACTGCAACTGGGAGTATGAGGCAGTCGTAAAGGCTGCAAAAAAGATCGCGACTGACAAAAGAGGACTGCCTGATGTGATAGTCTGTGCAAATGATGTCGGAGCGATGGCGGTATGCGCAACACTCGAAAATATGGGTTACAGCATTCCCAAAGATGTAAAAGTAACGGGATATGACAATGTATACCTTACAAGAGCATTTTCGCCTTCAATAACTACCATGGCCCAGCCCTATGAAGAGATGGGATACGACAGCGCTTTGGCAATCTATGAGATGGCTCAGAGCGATCAGTGCGTGGTAAAGAACAGCATATCAAAGCTGATAATCGGGGAAAGCTGCGGCTGTGCTCACGATGAAGCTGCCTTATCAGCAAGAAAGAAGCTGGCAGCGGAAAACTTCCTTACATCGGAGAATAACATAATCTTTGAAAGAACAAGCATCGATATAGAGAATGCGATCTTTAAGTCAAAGAGTTATGAGGATCTATCTGCAGTCCTGCAGGAATACTTTAAAGCAAACCATGAATATGAAAGAGACGGCTTTGCCATCGTCTTAAAGCATGCCTATGCTCAGAATATCTATTCGGATGATACGGATCTTAAGGAAATGGGATACGGCAGATCGATGAAGGTTGTCGTTGCTCTGTCAAAGAATAAGGCATACGGAATAGATGATTTTGAGACAAAAGATCTGATCCCGCAATACAAAAATACAAAGGGTTCACATGTATATGTCATAAGTTCTCTCCATAGCAGAAACAACATATTCGGATATGTGATAATGAAGGATGTCATGGATCATGTCGAGGACAGATCACTTTATGCCTATATGTCAAGGCTTGGAGAATCTTTTGAAAAATACAGAAAGATCATGCGCCTTGATCAGGTAAATGCACGTCTGAGAGAGCTGTCTGTCAAGGATTCTCTTACCGGGCTTTATAACCGTTACGGATATGACAGCGTGATAAGAAAGAGGTATATAAATGATCTCTCAAAAAGCGAGAGGGATGTTATCATATTCATTGATATAAACAGGTTAAAGTATATCAATGATACATTCGGACATTTACAGGGAGATATGGCCATAAGGACCATAGGTACGGTCATAAACGAGTGCATACCGAAAGAATGGGTGGCGATCAGATACGGCGGAGACGAGTTTTTGATATTCGGCGCATTAAAAGAGGAGCCCAGTGTCGATTATCTGTGCGAGAGACTGACCAGTACCATAGAAAAGAGGGGCGAAGAGCTCAGGCTGCCCTACAGACTGTCTGCAAGCTGCGGGCATCTTGTCACTGATCCGTCAAGCGATATGACGCTCGAGCAGTATGTGGAAACAGCTGACAAATACATGTATGAGAACAAAAGACGGTCATACCTAAAGGAACAACAATGAATTGCTAATAATACGCAATCATGATACAATTTCGTTGTAGCAGACAACAATATCTAAAAGGGGAAAAGAGATGATCGGTAAAAAGAAATTTTCCCAGGACGCCGTGGTCAACATCATATTCCACGTTATCGCGATCCTGATGATCATAGGAGTTATTTATCCGCTGTGGTTTGTTATCATAGCATCCTTCAGTAATCCTGCGGATGTTGCCAGCGGTAAAGTATGGTTTTGGCCTAAACAATTTGATGTAAGGGGATACCAAAAGCTTTTTGAGCAGAGACAGATCTGGAAGAGCTATTTGAACACTATCCTTTATACGATAGTCGGCACGTTGGTTGCTCTGTTTGTTAATATTACTGCCGGCTACGCAATGTCCAGGAAAGACTTACCCGGAAGAAAATGGATAAACATTTTCTACATAATCCCTATGTTTGTCAGCGGTGGACTAATCCCGATCTACCTTGTTGTCAAACAGTTTGGCCTCCTTGATACCTTCCTGGTAATGGTCCTGCCCTTTGCGGTATCCACTTACAACATAATTGTGGCGCGAACCTTTTTTCAAAATTCCCTACCGGAATCGTTGTGGGAGGCAGCCCAGATAGACGGCTGCTCCACAATGAGGTACTTTGTTCAGTTCGCAGTTCCGCTTTCAAAAGCGGTCATTGCGGTTGTGGGACTCTGGACAGCGGTAGGTCACTGGAATTCATGGTTCAACGCCCTTATATATCTTCAGAATGAAGACCTGATACCTCTTCAG